>JANQSB010000369.1 GCA_028284295.1 Myxococcota bacterium
GAGGCGACGGCAGCGGCCCCGCAGCCGCCGGTCGCCCCGACCTCGGACGCGCCCGGCCCGATGGCGGCGAACGAGCCGCCGCCCCCCACCACCGAACGACCTCCGGCCGACCCGCACGCACCCGGCATCGGCGCGCCCCTCGACGTGGTCTTCGACCGGCTGTGCGGCAAGCTGCGCGAGAGCCAGCCGGGGCTCTTCGCCGTGCTCCGGAACGCCCGACTGACGGGCCGCGAGCCCGGACGACTGCGACTCGAGACCCCCAACGACTTCGCGGCCCAGCGCCTGCGCGACCGGGCCGACGAGATCGCGAAGATCTGCGGCGACTTCTTCGGGGAGCCCACCCGGATCGAGGTCGCCCAGCCCGAGGCCAGGCGCGGCCGTCGCGCCCGGCCGGAGCCGCGCGAGGACGCGCGCAGACTGCGTCAGGAAGCCCTCAACCATCCGGGGGTGAACACCGCGCTCGAGATCCTGGACGCCGACATCGTCGAGATCCGTCCCCTCGGCGGCCCGGGCGGGAGCCGCGCTTGACCCCGCCGGACTTCAAGGACCTGCTCTCGAAGGCCCAGCAGATGCAGGGCCGGCTGGCGGACATGCAGCGCGAGCTGGCCGCCCGGCGTTTCGAGGGCTCGGCCGGCGGCGGCATGGTGACGGCCGTCGCCTCGGGCGAGCTGCGCGTGGTCGAGATCCACATCGAGCCGGGCCTGGTCTCGGGCGGCGACCGGGAGATGATCCAGGACCTGTGCGCGGCCGCCGTCAACGCGGCGCTCGCGAACGCCCAGCAGGGAGCCCAGGAGGAGATGCAGCGCCTGACGGGCTCGCTGGGCATCCCGGGCCTCGGCGGTCTCGGCGGGCCGTTCGGCGCCGGAGGCCCCTGAACGATGCGCGGCTCGCCGGCCATCGACCGGCTGATCGACAGCCTGAAGCGCCTGCCCGGCATCGGCGACAAGTCGGCCGCGCGACTGGCCTTCTTCCTGCTGGGTGCTCCCGACCGACTGGTCGCCGAGCTCGCCGACGCCCTCACCCGGCTGAAGCAGGAGACGGTCATGTGCGAGGAGTGCTTCAACCTCGGCGACCGCAGCCCCTGCCCGATCTGCGCCGACGACCGCCGCGACCCGTCGCTCGTATGTGTCGTCGAGGAGCCCGCCGACCTGGCGGCCATCGAGAAGAGCGGCAGCTTCCGCGGCCGCTACCACGTGCTGGGCGGCACCCTGTCGCCCCTCGACGGAATGGGACCGGGCGAGCTGCGGATCGCCGAGCTCGAGCGCCGGGTGCGCTCGGGCCGCATCCAGGAGGTCATCCTGGCCACCAACCCCAATGCCGAGGGCGACGCGACCGCCCACTTCATCGGAGACCGCCTGCAGGAGACGGGGGTCCTGGTCTCGCGCATCGCCTACGGGATGCCGCTGGGCGGCGACCTCGAGTACGCGGACCACGTGACCGTGGGCCGTTCGCTCGAAAACCGGCGCAAGTTCAGCGACTGAAGCCCGCGACGAGCGGGTCGAAAACGGCTCCAAGTGCGGGCAACCACACCCGAAAAGGGCGCTCCGGGTGCTAAAGGCGAGGCTCGGCACGACCGATCCAATCTGCGGTCTGCGAGTTGCCGGCGGCCTCCGCCACCGGTACCGTGCAGTGGATTGCCCTTCGAATTCGAGCGGTTACAGAGGCAGGTGCCGATGTTCGACAGCCAGCTTGTGATGCTCGAAGAAGACTTCCGCCGGATTACCGCGGTGAGCGAGCGGCTGGTTCGTGACGCCAACTCGAAGGGCGTCTTCGTGGTCGACAAGGCCGGGCAGCTGGTCGCCGAAGCCGGCGAGATGCGCGGCATCGACTCCACCAGCCTGGCCTCCTTGACGGCCGGCTGCATCGCGGCCACCGGGGGCCTCGCCAAGATCGTCGGCGAGGAGGAGTTCCCCATCCACTTCCATCAGGGTCAGCGCGACAACCTCCACATCACCCTCGTGGGCGGTCGCATGATCCTGGTCGTCATCTTCGACGAGCGCAGCTCGCTCGGTCTGGTCCGCTTGCGGGTCAAGAAGGCGGGCGCCGAGCTGGCGAAGATCTTCGAGGAGATCGAGAAGAAGTCGGAGCAGCAGGCGTCCCAGGGCGGCAGCCCGTTCGCCGAGATCACCGACGACGACATCGACAATCTCTTTTCCGACTGATTTCCGACTGACTGTTTCCGGAACCGGACTGATTCGCAGAACCTGCAACCGAAGCCAAGCGGCGGCCTGACTCTTGTCCTTCATCAACTATTCATCGCGAGAGATCAACTGCAAGATCGTCTACTACGGGCCCGGCCTGTGTGGCAAGACGACCAACCTGCAGCACATCTACTCGAAGACGAACCCCGACCTCAAGGGGAAGATGATCTCCCTCGCGACGGAGACGGAGCGCACCCTCTTCTTCGACTTCCTGCCGCTGGCCCTCGGTCAGATCCGCGGCTTCAAGACGCGCTTCCATCTCTACACCGTGCCCGGGCAGGTCTTCTACGACGCCAGCCGCAAGCTCATCCTCAAGGGGGTGGACGGCGTGGTCTTCGTGGCCGACAGCCAGATCGAGCGCATGGAGGCCAACGTCGAGAGCCTCGAGAACCTCAAGACGAACCTCGCCGAGCAGGGCTACGAGCTCGCGAAGCTCCCGTACGTCATCCAGTACAACAAGCGCGACCTGCCGAACGCGGCGCCGCTCGAGGAGATGAAGCGTCTCCTGAACCCGGGCGGCGTGCCCGAGTACGAGGCCTGTGCGACCAACGGCAAGGGTGTGTTCGAGACGCTCAAGGGTGTGGCGAAGGGCGTTCTCTCGGACCTGAAGAAGCTTCGGTAGCGCTCCTCTCCTTCCCGACAGCGCGGGCTGGGTTGCCGGGGGCGACGGGCACAGGGGGGCCCTGCTCCTCCTCTGGCACTCGCGATTTCCCCGGTGCCGGCTCCGCGCGTGGCCTCTATGTCGTCGCAGGGCCCCCCTGTGCCCGCCGCCCTCGTTGCTTCAGGGTTCGCAGGGTGAGGCGGGGCAGCGTCTCGCGCAGAACCGGGTCTTTCGCGATCGCCCTTCTTAGTTGGGGGGCGGGGCCGAGGCGGGTTCCGGCGGCGAGGATCCGGTTGTCGTAGTCCTCGACGTCGATGGAGACGACCTCGGGGAAGAGGGTCTTCAGGTGGCGGGCGACCTGGGGGGCTTCGTCCAGGGTGTTGCTGACGAGGATGCCTCCGGGGGCAAGGCGTCGTCTGGCCAGCGGATGGCCGGGCTCGGGGAGCCAGCCGGGCTTGTGGACCTGGTCGCCCTGGCCGACGAAGACGTCCTCGAAGATGGCGTCGTAGCGACGCTCGTCGCTCCTCAGGAACTCGAGCGCGTCGCCGAGCACCACCTCGACCTCCAGTGCGTCGAGGTCGAGGTGCTCGCGCGCGGCGCGCACCACCGCCGCGTCGAACTCGACGCCCACGATGTGGCATTCCGGTGCGAGGGTGCGCACGATGCGGGCGGCGCTTCCCCCGCCGAGCCCCAGGATGAGGACGCTGCGCCGCCGACGAGGCGGCAGGGCGAGCAGGGGCGCCGAGATCGCGTCCCAGACCGAGCCGGTCACCGGGCTGCCGGGCCGGTAGAAGGACGCGAAGGTTCCGTCGACGATCAGCTCGCGACCGTCTTCGCCGTCCTTCACGTGTACGCGACCGCGCTTCAGCTCCGTCCGCCTTTCGTCGCTGCCTGCGACGCATACAATTGCGCCGATGCAGGCGCCGCTCTTCAAGGACCCCTCGACGGGTAGCCGGGACAGGGACGGATCCCCGGGCCAGGTGATCCGACTGGCGCTCCCGGTTCCCATCGACTCGCTCTTCGACTACGCGGTGCCCGACGAGATGGCGGAGGATGCCCGACCGGGGCATCGCGCGCTCGTCCCGTTCTCCGGACGCCGGCTGACCGGCGTGATCGTCGAGGCACGCGAAAGCGACGAGAGCGCGCGAGAGACGGGCGGGACGCTGGCGCGCATCGACCGCGTGGTCGACAGCGAACCGGTGGTCTCTCCGGAGATGATCTCGCTGCTGCGCGACGCTGCGAGCGACCTCCTGTGCCCGGTCGGTCTGGCGCTCAACCACGCGCTGCCGCCCGGGGCCTCGCCGCGGGTCGCCCACCGACTGAAGCTCACGGAGCGCGGCGAGCGCGCCCTCACCGAGGGACTCGCGAGCGACGCGGCCCGGCCGGTGCTCGAGACCCTGCGAGACGCTCCGCTGACCCCCGCCGCCCTGGCGCGCCGACTCTCGGGGCCCGCCCCGCCCGTGCGCGAGCTGGT
>JANQSB010000391.1 GCA_028284295.1 Myxococcota bacterium
GAGGCGAACGCCGCGCTGCGCGGACTGACCGAGCTGCTGGACGAGCAGTCCCAGCGATTCCTCGAAGGCGAGGCCGGCCTCCCCGCGCCCGTGGTGGACGCGATCCTGGACGCGCTCGACCAGGAGATCGGGCGCTGGGAGAAGCGCGCCGGCCGCGACGCCGAGGCGCGGGCCGTGCTGCGCACCTTCCTGGGCCTTCGGGAGATCCTGTGGGAGTTCGGGATGCGGCGCGACAAGGCGGGCGGCCCCGGCCGAAGCGGCCCCAGCGGCGACCCGAGCCGTCGGGCCCGTGCCACACGCACGCCTCGGCCTGCCAAGGAAGGCACCCAGAAGGCCCGGGCCGGGGGCCGACGGCGGGGCCGCGTCCAGCGAGTGAACGTCGAGAGCTGACTCGGCAGCGCGGCGCCGTGCTAGCGTTCCGCGGCTGCCGACGAGACGAGAGCTTCCATGGCGATCCTGATCAAGCGCTACGCGAACCGCAAGCTCTACAACACCGATACGAGTCGCTACATCACGCTCAAGGGGATCGCCGAGCTGATCGACGACGGTGAAGAAGTCCGCGTCATCGACAACGAGACCGGCGAGGACATCACCAGCGTGGCGCTGTCACAGATCCTCGTCGACAGCGAGCGGTCGAACGGCAACGTCTCCGGAAGCCTGCTCTCGCAGATCCTCGGACGCGGCGGAGACGCGCTCTATGACGCGCTCCGGAAGGGCGTCGACGATGCCAGCGAGAACCTCGGCGACATCCAGGAACGCTTCCGCCGCTTCGTCGGGGCGGACGAGGCGGACGAGCGACACGAAGGCAAGCCGCGCGCTGCGCGACGCGATGCGGCGCGCAGCCTGAGTGACTGGATCGCCTACGCCTCACCCGACTTCGAGCAGATGATGCAGAAGTCCATGGAGCGGGTCTTCAAGGTCCTCGACCTGCCGCGCCGCTCCGACATCGAGGCCCTCAGCCGCAACCTGGAGAGGGTGGCCGAGGCCGTCGAGACCCTGGAGAAGGTCTACGAGCGGCGAGAGAAGCCCGCACCCCCGGACGACAGCCGGGATCTGGGCCCCAGCTGAACCGGAAGGCACCCGCTTCACCAGACGGATTCGCGTCGCTCGAGCGCATCGTCGACGAGATCCTGGATGCAGCCGCGGAGCTCTTCCGTGAGGCGCGACAGCAGCAGCTCGTCGTCCAACGCGCCCACCTCCAGGTCGTCCAGCGGAATCGGCTCGCCGACGTTGACGATCCACTTGGTGGGAAGCGGCAGCAGGCCGAGAGGACCGAGGAAGGGGAAGGTCGGCGTGACCGGCAGGAAGGGCAGACCCACCATTCTCGCTGGCGTATAGGCCTTGAAGAGGATCGGGTGCGATTCCTCGGCACCGACGATGCCGACCGGGACCAGGGGCACCCGGTTTTCGACCGCCGCCCGGATCACACCGCCGCGTCCGAAGCGCTTGAGGGCATAGCGCTCGGCGAAGACCTTCGCGGCGCCCTTGGCGCCTTCCGGAAAGGCGATCACCGAGTGTCCGCGTCGGAGCAGGCGGTCTGCGTTCTCGCGGCAGGCACGCACGCCGCCGAGCCGCGCCAGGGTGGGTTGGGCGAAGGGCAAGGTGATCAGCCAGTCGGCCACCAGGAAGCGCGGACGCCGCCGCTCGGGATGCCAACGCTCGACGGCGTGCGAGAGCATCAGGCCGTCGTAGGGCAGCAGGCCCGAGTGATTCGCGACGAGCAGGTTCGGCACCTGGGGATCGACCTCGTCGAGACCGAAGACGTCGACGCGGAAGTAGCGATCCATCAGGAAGTCGAGCAGCATCCGCGACCGCTGCAGGGTGTGCGCATCCATGCCGAACTCGTCGACCTCGGCCGAGCGCTCCACCATGCCGAAGTTCCCGGCCCGACGTCGCAGCTCCTCGAAGGCCGCGAGCCAATCGAACTCCTCGGCGACCGCCGCCGGCTCGGAGGCGCGCGAGATTCCGGGGGGCGACTCCTCACCGCCGGTGCGCTGCCGGATCTCGCGGCGCAGGTCGCGCAGTGCGAGGTGGAGCACCTCGAGCTCGTCGTCTTCGCCGGCCCCCTGCACCCACTCGATCTCGGTATCGCTCATTCCGGCCCTGCTCAGCGAAAGCGCCGCAGTCGGCGCGAGGAGACGAAGGAGATCCAGGCCTCCTTCGTGCTGTAGGTCGGCTCCCCGAAGGCGTGCCATCCGCGCTCGCCGTCGGCGACCCACAGGTAGCGAAGGTAGTCGAAGAAGGCGGACGGCCGGTCCCCCGTCTGTCCCTGGGCGGGATAGTCCGCCAGCCGGTAGAGCAGCGGCCCCGGCAGTGGCAGCGCCCGCTTGCCCGCCAGGGCCAGCAGGGTGGACAGGGGCAGCACACCGCGCCCGACGACGTTGAAGACGCCGACCGCATGCTCCAGCGTCGCCTTCTCGAAGACGCGAAGCAGGTCGTCTTCGTGAACGAACTGCAGGAGCGGGTCGTAGCCGAGGACCACGGGCACCACGGGTCGCTCGAGGTAGCGGGTCACGTGGTCGACGTAGCGGGGCCCCATGACCCAGCAGTGCCGCAGAACGCACACCTCCACGTCGGGATGCCGCGGCGACCACTCGGCCAGCAGCTGCTCGGCCTCGACGCGGTTCTGGATGCAGTGGCCGTGCTCGTGCCCGCGCAGCGGCTGCTCCTCGTCGAGGAAGTTCGGATTCGTGGCCCGCGGGCCGTAGAGCATGGTCGAAGAAGCGAGCACGAGTCGCGCCACCTTGGCGGCCGAGCAGGCGTGCATGGCGTGCAGGCTGCCGATCGTCTCGAGCTCGTGATCGTACTCGCGGTCGGCGGTCGGCGAGGAGCGAAAGGCCAGGTGCACCAGGGCATCGACGCGCTCGTCCGCCAGCACGCTGGCCAGCTCGCTGTCGGCCGTGGGGTGGGTCAGATCGACGCGCCGGAAGGAGATGCGACCTTCCAGCCTCAGCGGGCGGCGCAGATCGACACCGATCACGCGCGGGGCATCGGGTGCCGCGAGCAGTCGCTCGGCCAGTCGCTGGCCCACGAAGGTGTTGAGGCCGGTGATGGCCACGCAACGGGGTCGGGTCACGGCCGCATTGTAGCCCGAGGCGATGACGCTCCCCGCGGCGACTCCGCTGCCTGCCCTACTATTCGAGGCCATGGCCATGCCCGCTCCGATCCGGGTCGTGAGCGACCCACGCTACCTCGACCACGAAGGACCCGACGGTCACCCGGAACGCCCCGAACGGCTCGTCGCCGTCTCCCGCGCGCTGGAGGAGTTCGAAGGACAGGTCGAGCACGCGCCGCCCCGGGAGGCCGAAGCCGACGAGATCCTCCGCGTCCACGACCGGGCCCACTGGGATCGGGTCCGGCAGACGGCCGGCACGGCGGTCGAGCGGCTCGACCCCGACACCTACGCGTGTGGCGACAGCTTCTCGGTGGCACGGCTGGCCGCTGGGGGCACCGTCGATCTCGTGCGCAGCGTCGCGGAAGGCCGCGCGCGAACCGGAATCGCCGCCGTGCGTCCTCCCGGACACCACGCCGAGAGTGACCGCGCCATGGGCTTCTGCCTGTTCAACAACGTCGCCGTCGCGGCGCGCGCGCTCCAGGCCGACTGCGGACTCGACAAGCTCATGATCGTCGATTGGGACGTCCACCACGGCAACGGTACCCAGCACAGCTTCGAGGAGGACCCCTCGGTCCTGTACCTCTCGACCCATCAGTTCCCCTTCTACCCCGGCACCGGAGACTTCGGCGAGGCGGGTCGCGGACGCGGGGCGGGCGCCACCGTGAACGTCCCCATGCCAGCCGGCTGCGGCGACCTCGACTACCTGGGCGTCTTCGAACGGATCGTCACGCCGGTGGCGCGCGGCTTCGAGCCCGAGATGATCCTCGTGTCCTGCGGCTTCGACCCGCATCGCGACGACCCGCTGGCCTCGATGGAGGTCAGTCAGGAAGGCTTCGCAGCGATGACCGTCATCCTCCGGCAGCTGGCCGAGGAGCTGTGCGGCGCGCGCATCGCCTTCGTGCTGGAAGGGGGCTACTCGGTGCTCGGGCTGACCGAGGGCACGCGCGCCCTTTGCGGGGCGCTCTCGGCGGAAGCCCCCGAAGTCGAAACGGAAACCCCCGAGCTGGCCGAAGGCTCGAACCTCCACTGGATCGTCGAGCGGGCGGCCGCCGTGCACCGCGGACGCTTCCCGGAGATCGGCACGCGCTAGCGCTTCGCTTCCGGGAGCCGCGGGGGGCCCGGTCGCGCGCAGACCGTGCCGGCCGTGCCACTCCGTCCACCCGCTGGGCCCCCGCTCATCCCACCCGGCCCCACCCCATGGGCGCAGCCGCGGCGAGTCCCACGGGTCCGTCACGAAGGCCCGAGACCGCCTCTGCGGCCCTCTCGCCGCCCTCTGACGGCGAATTCGTGCCGGCGACCGGCCGAGCTCGCGCGAAAAGGGGACGGCCCGGGACAGGGGTCGCTGGAAAAGGACACAAGAGCGACCCGAACTTGTCCTGGTCGGAGCCGACCACACGAGAAACCACCCGAAAAAGTGGGATCGAGTGGTTCTAAAGACTAGTCAGGTGGGATCTAGTGGTATAGAGTGGCCCGCGGAGTGAACGGCGGCGCACACCAGACATGTCTTTCCGAGGCCGCTTCGATCATACACTCGATACCAAGGGACGCGTGAGCGTCCCTGCGGGGTTCCGGATGGAGATCCAGAGGCTGGGTGGCGAGAGAGCGCCGATCCTGACCCGCGGCAAGGACCACCTCCTCCTCTATCCCGCCGAGACCTGGGACGTGATCGAAGAGACGCTGGCCTCCAAGTCGAGTCTGCTCCCGCACGTCCAGAGCTACCAGCGCTTCCTGATCGGCGGCTGCACGGAGTGCCCCGTCGATGGCCAGGGCCGGATCACCATCCCGGCCGTACTTCGCGAACACGCCGGCCTGGAGGGCAAGGTCACCCTGGCCGGGGTATTGGACAAGATCGAGATCTGGAATCAGGAACGCTTCGAGAATGCCCAGGCGCTCACCCTCGGCAGCCTCGACGAGATCCAGATGGAGGTCGACGGAAGTTCTTCCAGCTCGTAAGGGCTTGGTTTTTGGGGGGATTGGAGGGGGTAACCCCTCCAATGGAAGAGGTAGGGGTCCCCGGGGATCCACTGTACGGTTGTGGTGCGGTTACTGGGGGGTACGCACCACAATCAGGATTCCCGGGGCACCCCACTCTTCGCATCCCAGGCCGCGAGCGGAAGCCATCACCGACCCGTCTCCCAGGAGGCGCAGACGGGAGGCGCCCCGCTCCTCGTGGCCAGCGAATTCGCTCATCGCCCCGTCCTTCTCGCAGAGAGCATCGGCCACCTGAACCTGCAGCCCGGTGGCGTCATCGTCGACGGGACCCTGGGCGGTGGCGGCCACGCCGCGGCGATCCTCGAGGCCATCGCGCCGGACGGTGTCCTGATCGGCTTCGACGTCGACCCCGATGCACTGGCGGCCGCCACGCGCCACCTGTCTCGATTCGGCGACCGTGTTCGCACGGTTCGCGCCTCGTTTCGCGACCTCGCGGCCTCGCTCGCCCGCCTGGGAATCGAGCACGTCGACGGCGTGCTGCTCGACCTCGGGGTCTCCTCGTTCCAGCTGGACACCGCCGACCGCGGCTTCCGCTTCTCCGGCGACGCCGAGCAGGCCGGCTCGACGCCCCTCGACATGCGCATGGACCCGGAGCACGGCCGGAGCGCGGCGGAGCTGCTCCGGCGCGCGTCCGAGCAGGAGCTGCAGCAGACCTTCCAGGACTACGGCGAGCTTCCCGGCGCCAGGCGGCTGGCCCGCGCGATCGTCGAGGCGCGCCGCGAGGCACCGCTGGAGACGACGGCCGACCTGCTGCGCGTGGTCCGCGAGGCGCGCGTGGGCGGCGGCCGCAAGCATCACCCCGCCACCCGGGTCTTCCAGGCGCTCCGGATCGCGGTCAACGACGAGATCGGCGCGCTGCGCGATGGACTGGCGGCCGCGGTCACCGTGCTGCGACCCGGAGGGCGGATCGTCGTGATCGCCTACCACTCGATCGAGGATCGGCTCGTGAAGAACTGCTTTCGCGATGCCGCGC
>JANQSB010000413.1 GCA_028284295.1 Myxococcota bacterium
CGGCCCGCCTGCGGATGCGGACGACGAAGGGACGACACGCGTCGGGGACCCGGTCGCGGCCGGACCCATCGGACCCTCCACCGCGCCGGCCACCAGGGGTCTCTCGGACCCGGACTCCTCCGACACAGCCGGCCGGGACGCCGCCGTGAGCTCGCCGACGACACCCGGAGCGGTGTCCGGGGCCTCGTGGACGCGTCCGTGCTGCAGGATGGCCGGTGCCGCCAGCCAGCCGCACGCGATCGACGCGACGAAGACCAGCCGCAGCGCGTGGGCCCGGCGGCGCGCGCGGCGCCTCTCGCGGTAGCTCGGCCGCGCCGGTCCGTCGACGACGACCGGATCGGCGAAGCGCGGTAGCGCATCGGCCGGGCTCGGGTCACCCGGTTCGGCTTCCCGAGCAGCCGAGCCCGCGGCCGGCGCTCCACGGGTGGAGTTCGCCAAGGCCGGCTCGTCCGGTCGCGGCGGCCCGGACGCGGAAGCCGGTTCCTGATCCGGCGGCCCTGCCGACTCCCGGGGCGCGGCTTCGGACTCGCGCGCCGGCTCGGGTGTCGCGAGCTCGAGCTTCGGGATCGTCAGCTCCACCTTGGCAAGCGGAGCCCCGATGCGTGTCGCCAGCTCCTCCACCGGGTCCGGGAAGGCGACCGACTCGCGATCGACGAAGAGCACCAGGCGGTGGGAGCCCAGGTGGCTCGCGATCTCGTGCAATGAACGCAGCGAGGAGGTCGGCACCGACAGGGCGTCGGGCAGCATCAGGGCGAGATGCTGTCGCCTCGCCGCGGCGGCCGGCGCGTCCGCGTCGTCGCTGGTGCTTCGGGCGTCCCGGATGGCCGCGGCAAGACAGTCGGCGACCGGCTCCCGACTGCCGGCCAGCGGCACGACCACCGAGTCGATCTCTCCGGCCAGCGCCAGCGCGAGCATCTTCGGCAGGTGGCGGGTCGTGCGGCGATCCGCGAGCACCACGAGATGGCCCCGGCCGAAGGCCAGGGCGCCGCGCGCCTCCTGGATCAGGGCCTTCACCGCGGTGGACAGGGTGCTCACGGGCTGGCCGCCTTCCCGGCTGTGGACCGTCCCTTGGCGGGTCCGCCGCGGACCTCGTCGAGAAGCCGCGTGACCCGGGGCGAGGTCGTCTTCGCGTCCAGGGAGAGCAGTGGCCAGACGTAGAGCGCCCGCTGCATGCTCTTGCGGGCGTCGGCCTTCCGCCCCAACGCGATCTGCGCGCTCGCGAGCAGGACCTCGAGCCGCGCGCGACGCTCGAGGGCCTCGCGATGCCGGGGCAGGCTGCGTGCGCCATCACGCGCCCGCTGCGCCCGAGCGATCGCGCCCTGGAAGTCCGCCGTCAGGACCAGCCGCTCGACTTCGTCGACGGCCGCATCGAAGGCCGCGAAGCCTCGGGCGGATGCCGGCTGGGCGGTGCCCAGCCCCAGCGCGAGCGCACACGAGCCCACGAGCAGGGCCCCCGGGATCCAGTGCCTTCGAGAGCCTCGCGACAGCGTGCGGCGGACTCTCGCGGCGACCCGACGCCGGGCGCTGTGGCCAGCTCCCGAACGCAGCGCGTTCGCTCGCAGGGTCTGCACCGCGTGCAGACCTCTCCTAGGCGAGTGCGACCTCACGCAGCAGGGAGATGTTGTCGAGGGCCCGGCCGGCGCCATGGACCACTGCCGTGTAGGGGTCCTCGCTGCGCAGGATCGGCAGCTTGGTCTCCTGGCGAAGCAGGTGGTCGAGGTCGCGAAGCAGCGAGCCACCGCCCACGAGCATGATGCCGCGGTCGACGATGTCGGCGGCGAGCTCGGGCGGCGTTTTCTCGAGGGTCAGGTGCACGGTCTCGACGATCGCGTGGATCGGCTCGACCAGGGCTTCGCGGACCTCCTCGCTGGTGGTCACCACCACCTTCGGAATGCCGGCGACGAGATCGCGGCCCTTGATCTCCATGGTGGTGGTCTTGGAGTCGGTGCTCGCGGTCCCGATGGTCATCTTGACCTGCTCGGCGGTCCGCTCTCCGATCAGCATGTTGTACTTGCGCTTCGTGTAGTTGATGATGGCTTCGTCCATCTTGTCGCCACCGGTCCGGATCGAGCGCGAGGTGACGATGCCCGAGAGCGAGATCACCGCGACGTCCGTGGTCCCTCCGCCGATGTCGACGACCATGTTGCCGGTGGGAGCGGTCACGTCGAGCCCGGCACCGATGGCCGCGGCCATGGGCTCCTCGATGAGGAAGACCTCGCGCGCGCCGGCCGAGAGAGCCGACTCGCGCACGGCGCGCTTCTCGACGCTGGTGATGCAGGGAGGAACGCAGATGACGATGCGCGGGCGCGCCAGGGTGCGTCGGTTGTGGGCGCGGTGGATGAAGTAGCGGAGCATCGCCTCGGTGATCTCGAAGTCGGCGATCACGCCGTCCTTGATCGGGCGGATCGCTTCGATCGATCCGGGGGTTCGGCCGAGCATCTCCTTGGCTTCGTGGCCCACGGCGAGCACCTTCTGCCCGCGACCCTGCTTCTCTTCCATCACGGCCACGACCGAGGGCTCGGAGCACACGAGCCCCTTGCCCTTGCTGTAGACCAGGGTGTTGGCCGTCCCGAGGTCGATGGCGAGATCGTGGGAAAACCAGCCGGCAATCGCGTCCAGGAGCATCGACGAAGTCCCTCCAGGGCGAGGGGCACGCCGCGGGCTGCGACGGGCCAGAGCCCTGGGAGATTCATCGGCAGGAGCCGGAAACGGTTGAGCCGAAATGCCCGTCCGGGCGGGAGGACTCGCCTCAGAGCCCCCCTGCGCTCAGTCGGCCCCGGCTTCCG
>JANQSB010000422.1 GCA_028284295.1 Myxococcota bacterium
GTGGCCATAGAAGGTCTTCAGCCCGTAGCCGTGGTCGATCACCAGGCTGTTGCCCAGCGGCCCCCGGGTCCCGACCGACTTGACGCGTCCCCGCGCCGGGGCGTGGATGGGCGTCCCGGGGCGACCGGCGATGTCGATTCCCGCGTGCATCTGACGACGCCCCGTGAACGGCGAGACGCGCGGACCGAATCGCGAGGTCAGCCAGCCCTTGGCGGGCCAGACCGAAGGCATCGAAGCCAGTCGGTGGCTCTTCTCCTGCAGGGAGTCGACGAGCAGCATCAGCGAGTCAGCGCGCTGGTCGGCGCGCACGCCCATCCGGTCCACCTCGTTCGAGAGGTTGGCGACCAGCTGCGCGCCGCGGCTCGTCATGGCCTCGCGCTCCATCAGGTCCGGCGGCAGCTCCGGACCCATCGGGTCGTCCACCGGCAGGGCCCGCTGGCTCATGGGCGGGCCGTCGATCGGAACGCCCGCCGGCGGCATCAGCTCGGCAGACGGACCGGCCTGGATGGGCCGCCCGGTCCGCGGCGCCAGCTCGGTGACGTCCTCGCCGCCCACGCCGGCCGCGCCGGGCAGGTTGGCGATGATCCGCACCTTGCGCTCCAGCTCCCGAACCTGCTGCAGCTTCAGGTCGGCCTGTTGCAGCATCTGCTCGAAGCGGTCGATCTGCTCCCGCTGCTCGGCGACCTCGACGCGCAGGTCCGAGAGCTCTCCGTTGTCTGCCCGCATCCGGGTGTAGTCCCACAGCCCGACGAGGCCGATCAGCACGGCGACCGCGGTGCCCGCAACGACCTGTCGCACGAGCTTGCGCGGCACCTGGAATCGCTTCACGGGCGCCGTGGCATCGACCACGAGCATGATCGTGTAATGGTCCATCTTCGATGACTCCGCCCCCTCCGGCTCGCTCCGCTAGGCGGGCAGGGTCACGCCGAGCGCGAGCTTGCCCATCTGGATCTGATCTCCGTTCTTGAGCCCGGTGCGCTGCACCTTCGCTCCGTTCACCATCGTTCCGTTCGTGCTTCCCAGGTCCTGCACGAAGAATCCCTCGGCGTCGTATCCGACTGCCGCGTGTGCCCGGGAGATGGTCGGCTCCGCAAGGATCAGGTCCGCGCTGCGCCCTCTCCCGATCACCAGCCAGTCCCGGTCGACACACACCTCCAGTCCCTCGTAGAAGCCACTCTTCACGAGCACCACCGCACCCGGCGGCACCGGCGCTGCTTCGGCCGGCGAAGTCTTGGCTGCTGCACTCAATGGGACGCCGACCTCCGACAACGCTGGGGGTCCACGCCGGAAGACCGGGGCGCCAGCCGCAGCCGACGCCGTCCGGGCCCGGCAGGGCCCCCTCCCCTTAATCGGAACCGAATCGGGGGCCCTTGAACCGGAAGTGCGGCCCACCCGCGGGCAAGGCTCCGGTCGGGCTGAGACGGCGCCTGGGCCGTCTAGGGCGTCCCAGCGGGGACGCGGGCCCCCAGCAGCTCGGCCGCGTGACGCCGGGTCGCGTCCGTGACCGACTCGCCGCCCGCCATGCGGGCGATCTCCTCGACGCGCTCGGCCCCTTCGATGCGGCGGACCTCAGCGACCGTCTGCCCGCCCGCGACCCGCTTCCGGACCTGGAAGTGCACTTCGCCCAACGCCGCGATCTGGGGCAGATGGGTGATGCACAGGACCTGGTGGTGCTTCGAGAGCTCCGCCAGGGCGCGACCGACACGCTCGGCCACGCGACCCCCGATGCCCGCGTCCACCTCGTCGAAGACGAGCACGCCCCCGGCCCCGCTCCGGCGCAGGGCGTTGCGGACGGCCAGGAAGACGCGCGAGAGCTCGCCGCCGGACGCCACCCAGCGCAGGGGTCGAGCCGGCTCGCCGGCGTTCGCCGAGAGTCGGAACTCTGCCTGCTCGGATCCCGAAGGCCCGCAGGGCAGCTCGTCGGGAGCTTCGACCGGCTCGAGTGCGACCTCGAAGCGCGCACCGGCCATCGCCAGGTTTCCGAGCTCGGCCTCCACGGCGTCGGCCAACCGGCGCGCGCCCTTCTTGCGACCGCGGGAGAGTCGGGCGGCGAGCGCCTTCAGCGCCTTGGCCTGCCGCTCGCGCTCGCGCCCGAGCTCGTCGATGCGTCGGTCGGCTCCCGTCAAGCCATCGAGCTCCACGGCGAGCTCCGAACGGGAGGCGAGGATGGCCGCCTCGTCGGCGCCGTACTTCCGCTGCAGCTTCTGGATGGCAGCCAGGCGCTCTTCGACGAAGGCCAGCCGCGCCGGGTCCGCGTCGACCCGGGCGAGGTAGCGCTCGAGGTCCCGTCCCACGTCGAAGAGCTCGGTCTCCTGGGCGCGCAGCCGTTCGGCCAGCTCGGCGAGCGACGGGTCGAGCGCGGCCAGGCCGTCGAGCCAGCGCGCGGCCTCCGCCACCCGTGCGACGGCGTTCGTCGTCTCGTCGACGGCATCGGCGTCGCCCACCAGGGCC
Organism: Myxococcota bacterium; assembly: GCA_028284295.1. Classification (GTDB taxonomy): domain Bacteria; phylum Myxococcota_A; class UBA9160; order UBA9160; family UBA4427; genus JAJDAN01. The sequence goes on from JANQSB010000422.1 coordinate 2,452, forward strand.
CGACCGGCCGCCCCGCCCTCCTCCAGCAGGCGACCGGCATGGGCGAGGCGGGCGTGTCCGGCCTCCAGCTCGGCGAGCTCTCCCGGCTCGATGCCCACCTCGTCGATCTCGCCGATCTGGAAGGACAGGAAGTCACGCCGACGCGCGCGCTCCTCCGCGGCGGCGCGCAGTGCGCTTGCCTCGGCGTCGAGCGCCCGCAGGGCGGCGACGCCCTGCTCGACCTCGTCGCGAAGGGGCAGCAGCTCGCAGAACGCGTCCAGCAGACGTCCCTGGGTTCCCCCGCGCAGCAGGGTCTGGGAGCTGTGCTGGCTGGCGATCTCGATCCGGTCGTCGAAGAGCTCGCCGAGGGTCGACGCCGCGACCAGCTCGCCGTTCACGCGCACGCGACTGCGCGCGCCCCGGCCGGCCCGACCGAGAACGCGCGAGACCGACAGGGCGTGCTCCTCGACCGGGACCTCCCGGCGCGCCAGCTCGGACTCGAGACGGGGCCAGGCCGAGGTATCGAAGACGGCCTCGACGCTCGCGCGATCCTGGCCCGTGCGGATCGCGTCGCTCGACGCCCGGCCACCGGCCAGCAACGACAGGGCCCCGAGCACGATCGACTTACCGGTGCCCGTCTCACCGGTGAGGACGTTCAGACCCGGCCCGAAGGCCAGCTCTGCCTCCTCGACGATCACCCAGCTCTCGATGCGCAGCGACTCGATCAACGCTCTCCCCAGCGAAGCTTGGTCTGCAGGATCTGGAACCGTGTTCGCAGGGGGGACGCGATGATGTCGACCGGGTCCGGCGAGCGGCGCATGGCCACGCGGTCGCCTTCCCGGAGGTCCATGCTCTCCTGGCCGTCGATGGTCACGGTGGTCTCTCCGCCCCGGGTGCGCGCCACCACCTCGATCTCGACACCCACGGGCAGGACCAGGGGGCGATGGTTCAGCGAGTGCGGACAGATCGGCGTGAGCACGATCGCCTCGAGGCCCGGAAGCAGGAGCGGCCCACCGGCAGACAGCGAGTACGCGGTGGAGCCGGTGGGCGTGGACACGATCAGGCCGTCGGCGTGGTAGGTGGTCACCTCCTGCCCGTCCGCGAAGGTCTCGAGATCGATCATGCGCGAGATGGCGGTCTTCGTGATCACCGCATCGTTGAGCGCCAGGAAGCGTCCCAGCTCCCGGCCCTCGCGGGTCACCACCACCTCGAGGCGCATCCGCGAGACGACCTCGGCCTCTCCCGCGAGCACGGCCTCCAGGGCCGGAAACATCTCCTCGACGTTGATCTCGGTGAGGAAGCCGAGGGTTCCCAGGTTCACGCCCAGGATGGGAACGCGACGGCTCCCCGCGCCCCGGGCGACCGAGAGCAGGGTGCCGTCGCCGCCCAGGGAGACGATCAGGTCGACTTCCGCGGCCAGGCTGGCCACGTCGCTGCCGGAGCGATCGAGGAGCGGCGCGCACACCTCGTCGACGCGGGCGTCGATCCCGCGGTCCTCCAGCCAGCGAACCAGCTCGCGCAGGGTCTTCGCCGCCTGGGCCTCCCCCGGCTTGAGACACACGCCGACCGATCGGATCTCCAACGTGTCGCTTCCTTCCTGCCGCTCTCGGACCGGGAGCAAGTGTACCGCCCCGGAGCGGTGTCGGGTCGGTTGCTAGCATCGTGCCATGTCCGGCGACGGATCGATGGAGCTCTTCCCGGACCGCCCGAAGCGCCGGATCGACCCGCGCGCGCCGCTCGCCGACCGGATGCGGCCGCGCAGCTTCGACGAGATGCTCGGCCAGGGCCACCTCACCGACGAGGGCACGGCCCTGCGCTCCATGGTGGACTCGCGCGAGCTGCCGTCGATCATCCTCTGGGGCCCGCCGGGCAGCGGCAAGACCACGCTGGCCTGGCTGCTGGCCGATCAGCCCGAGTACCGCATGGAGCCCCTGTCGGCCGTGACCTCGGGGGTCAAGGACATCCGCGAAGCCGTCGAGCGAGCGCGTCGGGTCGGGCTGCGCACCGTGCTCTTCATCGACGAGATCCACCGCCTGAACCGCGCCCAGCAGGACGTGCTGCTGCCCCACGTCGAAGCCGGAACCGTCACCCTGATCGGCGCCACGACGGAGAACCCCTCCTTCACCGTCAACGCGCCGCTGCTCTCGCGTTGTAGGGTGCTGACCCTGCAGCCCCTGGACGACGAGGCCATCGCGCGCGCGGTCGAGCGCGCGGCCGACGACCCGGAGCGCGGGCTCGGAGCGAGCCCCCTCGAGCTGGGCGAAGGCGCCCTCGGCGCGATCGTGCAGGCCGCCGACGGCGATGCGCGCCGGGCCCTCGGGCTGCTCGAGGCGGCGGCGGCCGTCCACCGCCAGGGACCGGATGCGGCGGGCCCGCTGACCCCCGAGACCATGCGGGAGGCGGCCGGACGTCGGCTGCTGCTTCACGATCGGGACCGCGAAGAGCACTTCAACGTCGTGTCCGCCTTCATCAAGAGCCTGCGCGCGAGCGATCCGGATGCGGCGCTCTACTACCTGGCGCGCATGCTGGAGGCGGGAGAGGATCCGCTCTATCCCGCCCGTCGCCTGGTGGTGTTCGCTTCCGAAGACGTCGGGAATGCCGACCCCACGGCACTGCAGGTCGCCGTGTCCACCTACCTGGCCGTCGAGCGCATCGGCATGCCCGAGGCACGCATCCCCCTCGCCCAGGCGACGACGCACCTCGCCTGCGCGCCCAAGAGCAACGCGGCCTACAAGGCGCTGGGGCGCGCCTGGGAGGCGCTGCGCGAGACCGGCTCGGCACCGGTCCCGATGCACCTGCGCAACGCCCCGACCCCGCTCATGAAGGAGCTGGGCTACGGCGCGGACTACCGCTACGCGCACGACGCCGAGGACGCCCTCGTCGAGGCCGAGAACCTGCCGGACGCGCTGGTCGGACGGCGGTTCTACGAGCCGACCGAGCGCGGACCCGAGCGCGCCTTCGGCGAGCGACTCGCAGAGCTGCGAAGGCGACGCGCGGCGAGCGACGACGGAGACTGAGCCCGGCCTCTCGAGCCGCTACTCCGGCTTCGTCTCCGCGGCCTCGACACGGTTGCGACCGGCCGCCTTGGCGCGGTAGAGCGCGGCGTCGGCAGCGGCGACGAGATCGTCCGGAGACTTCATCCGGGTGTCGTAGCTGGCGACGCCGATGCTCACCTGGACCTTCAGGGGCTCTTCGACGCCGGCGTCGAACTCGGCCTCGGCGAGCTGCTCGCGCCAACGTTCTGCCAGCACCCGGGCGCCGTCGATGTCGCTCTGCAGGACCACGGTGAGTTCGTCGCCGCCGTAGCGGCCCGCCACGTCGGTGGCCCGCAGCTCCTCGAGCAGGATCGACGCGACGCCGTGCAGAACGGCATCGCCCGCCGGGTGGCCCCAGGTGTCGTTGACGTCCTTGAAGTTGTCCAGGTCCACCATCATGAGGCTGAGCGCGGTGCCGTAGCGCCGCGCCCGCAGGAACTCGATCGAGAGGACCTCCTGGGTGTAGCGACGGGTCCGCAGGCCGGTCAGCACGTCGGTGGTCGAGAGACGGGCGAGCGTCTCGTTCTTGACCCGCAGCTCGTCCTGCAGCCGCTTCACCTTGAGGTGCAGGCGCAGCCGCGCGACCAGCTCCCCGGGATGGAAGGGCTTCAGGATCAGGTCCGCAGCGCCCTCCTCGAGCAGACGCACACGACGGTCGAGGTCCTGCGAGCCCGTCAGGAAGACGAAGGGAACGTTGGACCCGGCCGGCGTGGCCTCCTTGACGCGCAGGAGCTTCTCGCCGTCGATCCCCGGCATCTCCATGTCGCAGAGCACGACGTCCACCGACTTCTCGAGCAGCAGCTTCAGGCCCTTCAGTCCGTCCTCCGCTTCGATCACCTGATCGAAGACGCGAGACTCCTCGAGCGCGCGCGCGATCTGCGCGCGGTGGACCGACGAGTCGTCGATGATGAGGAGGGTCGGCAACGGCGCTCTCCGGGCCCCGACGCGGGGCCACGCCGATCTATCGGCCGGACGGAACGACGACTCGACCGGGCCGCAGGCCGGCGCCCCGAGCGCACCGGCAAGCCGCCGGCAGCGAGCACGCAGCTCGGCCGCAGCGCCTAGGCGGCGAGTCCCATGATCCCGGCGAGGTTGCCGCCCATGATCCGGGCCTGGTCGGCGGAAGGCAGGCTGGCGAGCTCGTCCACGAAGCCCACCGGGTCGGCCAGCCCTTCCGGATGCGGATAGTCCGAGCCGAAGCAGACGTTCTCCACACCGATGAGCTCGGCCAGGCCCACCGGGTCCTCCTCGTGGAAGGGGTGGATCCAGATCGCGCGACGGAAGACCTCGACCGGGTCCTCGTCGAAGAGATCCGGGAAGCGGTCGTACACCCGGGCGAGCTTCGCGACCAGCGGCCGCACCCAGGCGCTGCCGTTCTCGACCGGCAGGAAGCGCAGCCTGGGGAAGCGCGTCGCGAGCCCGTGGCCGATGATCGAGCTGAGCACGTCGGTAATGGTCCGGCTGTCGACGTTGACGAGGGTGGAGAAGGCCGACTTCTGGACGAAGGGAAGAAACTCGTCCACGTGGCCTTCGTACTCGTTGAGGTAGCGCTGGAAGCCGCTGTCCGAAGAGTGGAGGCCGACGAGCAGGTCCGCCTCCTCCACGGCCCGCCAGAAGGGATCGAACTCGGGCAGCGCGAAGGAGCGCCGCCGTCCGCCGAAATCGGGCACCGGCGCCGGTCGAATCAGGATGGCCCGGGCCCCGCGCTCGACGATCCACTCCAGCTCCTCGAGCGCCCGATCCACGATCGGAAGCGTGACGATCGGTGTCGCGAAGATCCGACCCTGGTAGTCGAAGCTCCATTGCTCGTGAAGCCATCGATTGAAGGCATGGATGACCACGTGCGAGGCCACCGGATCGTCGGCGAGCCGCTCCTCCAGCACGCTCGCGAGGGTCGGCCACATCATCGCACGCTGGATCCCCAGCTCGTCGAGCAGCTTCAGGCGCGGCTCGGGCTCGAAGTAGGCCGGGATCGAAGGCACGGAGCGCGGCAACGGCTCGGCGGGCGCACGCTCGGACGCACCCGTCTTCGAGTCGGGGTTCTGCAGCTTGTACTGCTGCTCGTGGGCACCCGGGGGCGCGACGACGTTGAAGGTCGGATTCGGGATGTAGTCCGAGATGCGGTTCTTGATGGCGATCTTCGTTCGCTTGCCGACCTGCACGTACTTCACGAGACCGCGGTACGCGTCCGGCAGGTGGCGGGTGAAGGCTTCCTCGGTCTCGTAGAGGTGGTTGTCCGCGTCGAAGACGGGGAAGTCGAGACGGCGTGCCATGCTCTGCTCCTGGGGAAACGCTCTTCGCCTCCAGCCTAGCCTGCATTTCGCAGGCGCGAACGCGCGGGTCGCGCCGGGCCGAAGTCGCGCCTGGGGGACCGCTCAGAGAACCCGCTTGCCGTCTCCGACTGCGGCCCCGGACGGCAGCGGACGTAGCAGGGCCTCCTGCTCGAACGAAGCCACCAGCCGCCCGGCCTGCTCGAAGACCCGCCCCTTGCCGTCGCACAGGCCCCGGCCGGCGTGCAGCGCGTCGTGGTCGTAGAGCAGCCAGCCGTCCAGGGTGCTGGACGCGTGAAAACGCACGGTCAGGGACAGCACACCCGTCGAGAGGGTGCGGTGCGCCTGGGCCTGCCCGAAGCCCGCGTGCGGCCGCATGGCGGTGCCGATGGTGAACGGACCGCAGAGGTCTGCGACGAGTGCCTGTCGGATGGCCGGATCGTCCGGTGCGCGTGCGTGCCGGACCCAGAGCGGCAGCCGCGCCGGACCCACAGCGGCGGGATCGGCGAAGTCCTCTCCTTCGGCCAGGCGGAGCTCGCGATCGCCCACCGCTCCGGCCAACGGCGAGGCGTCTTCCGGGCCGCTCACGAGGGGAAGGCTCGGGTCGTGCCGGATGCAGTCCGGCGCATCCGTATCCAGCAGCACCACGCCCTGGGCGCAGAGCCGTTCACCCTGAACGGCCTTCACGCCGACGCTGCTGAAGCTGCGCCCCGACGCGATGGTCTCGAGGCGAAGCTCCACGGGCGCCTCGATGCTCGCCGGCCGCGCGAAGACGAGATGCGCCGACTTCACGAAGCGATCCGACTCCGCGCGCCTCGCCGCAACGATCGCCTGCCCGAGGATCTGGCTGCCCTCGACGAGCTGGCGCGGCTGGTCGCCAGGAGCGATACGCGGTGGAAGCGCGAGGCCGCGAAGGCGGTCCTCGGCGAGGCGCTCGACGTCGAAGATCGCGAAGAGCTCTTCGAGCGCCCAGATCTCGCTGCTGGCGGTCGGCATCCGGGGCACCGTAGCCGAGCCCGCGGCGGCCCGGGTAGCCGATCATGTGCCGACGGGGGAGCCGGCCAGTCCGCTACGCTCGGCCGGCAGCATGGATGGGCAAGCGGACTCGGGCCGCACGGGGAAGCTGTTCTCGCCCGACGCCACGCCGGCTTCGATCGCCCGTTCGACCGCCCTGGCCGCCGTCGCGTTCGCCCTCCTGGCGGTCGCGGTCTACCAGCCGGCACTGGACGGCGAGTTCGTCTCCGACGACCTCCACTACGTCGCGGCGAACGGATACGTCACCGACCCGAGCCCCGCCCACCTCCTGGCGATCCTCGACCCGACGGGACCCTTGATCCGCATCGTCGAGAACTACGCGCCGGTGCACCTGCTGCTGCACGCGGCGGCCTGGCAGCTCTTCGGCGCCGAGGTCCGCGGGCACCACCTGCTCACCCTGCTCCTGCACGCGCTGGCCTCGGCGCTTTTTCTCGTCCTCCTGCGGGTTCATGGAGCGACGCCCGTGGCAGCCACCTTGGGCGCGACCTTCTTCCTGCTGCATCCCGCCAACGTCGAGGCCGTGGCCTGGATCAGCCAGCTGAAGACCACCTCCGCGATGGTCCTGCTGCTGGGCGCGCTGCTCGCCCACCCGCGTTGGCCCGGAGCAGGCCTGCTGCTCTTCGCGCTGGCGCTGCTCGCCAAGCCGACGGCGGCCGTAGGACTCTTCGTCGTGGCCGGGCTCGGCGCGTGCCGGTCGGTCGGACCCCCTGCCCCCGGTGACGCGAACGCGACAGGTGCCCCGCGCGATTGGCAGTGGCGCTGGGTCGGCGGCTGGGCGGCCGTTCTCGTGGCGTTCGCTGCGTTCGAGCTCCTGGCGTTCGCCCAGACGGCGGGCGACCACGTGGCGCAGGTGCCGCAGCTGGACGCGCGCATCCGAACGATCTTCGCGGTCGCGCTCCGCTATCTGGTGATGGCCGGGAGCGGCTACGGCATCTCGGTCTTCCACGAGCCCGCGCCGAGCGGCTGGCTCGATCCCTGGTGGCTGGCGGCACTGCCGGTGCTGGGAGCCGTCGGCTGGCGCTTGCTCGTGACGGCCCGCGCCCGGGAGACGGAGGCCGTCTTCTGGGCCTGGGCGATCGTCTCGTTCGCTCCGGTCAGCGGCGTCATCCCGCTGCCGCACGTCCTGGCCGATCGCTACCTCTACTTCATGTTGCCCGGGCTGATCGGCGCAGTTCTGCTCGGAGGGCCGCGCTGGCTCGCGCGAGGCTTCGAGGCCCTGGGCAGGCCCCGTCCGGCTCGGCTGGGCCCGGTGCTCGCACTGCTGGCGGTGGTCTGGATCGGCGCCCTGGGCACACGCAGCCACGCGCGCTGCTTCGTGTGGCAGAACGAGGGGACCATCACCGCCGACCTGCTCCGCAACTACCCCGAAGGTCGCTGGGCGTTGGTGGAGCGCGCAGCGCGAGCGGCGAGACGCGGCCAGCCCGAGGACGCAGTGGCCCTGCTCGAGCGCGCCCACGCCAAGGGCTTCACGAAGCTCGACGTGCTGCTGCGCCCGCGCTACGCCGGGCTGCGGGGCAACGCCGGCTTCGATCGTCTGCTGGTCGCGTCCGCGCAGAGGTGGATCGACCGGGTGGAGTCGATCGACGAGCCCAACCAGTCGGACCTGATGGTGCTCGCCCAGGCGCACATCGTGCGGGGCGAGCTGAGCGCCGCGCGCAGCAGCCTCGAGCGCGCCATTGCCGCCGGCGGCCCCCAGACCGAGCAGCTGGTGCAGGGACTCGAGCAGCTGAGCCGACTCGAGCAGTCGGCCCCGAGCGGACCGTGAGCGGACGCCTACGCCGCGCGCTGCACGGCGCTGCCCGGGGTGCCCGCTGGGGTGCCGGGCTCGGCGCCTGGATGGGCGTCGCCGACAGCGCGCTCACCCTGGACGCCGGCACCGGGGTCGCGCATCGCCTGCTCTCGACGGCCGTCGCGCTCGGCCTGCACGTCCTGCTCTTCGGGCTGCTGTTCGCCCTGGCCCGGGGTGTCTGGAGTGCGCTGCGCCCGAGCTCGGCCGGGCCCGGGACGGGATCCGGGCGGCGAGGCCTGCCGGCCGCACTCGCGGGCACCGCCTTCGCCGCGGGAGCGGCCCTGGCCTTCCTCGGCGCCGAGTCGCGCGACGCGCCGCGGGAAGCCGGCGCGCCACCGAACCTGATCGTCGTCTCGATCGACACCCTGCGTGCCGACCACCTGGGCAGCTACGGCTACACACGCGACACGAGCCCGCACCTGGATGCCCTGGCCCGCCAGGGCAGCCTGTTCGAGAACGCCTACTCGACCTCGAGCTGGACCCTCCCCGCACACGCCACCCTGCTGACCGGACTGGACCCCTTCGCTCACGGCGTCGCCAGCGATCGCGACGCCCTGGCCGGCCCCATCGAGACCGTGGCCGAGAGCCTGCGTGCCGCGGGATACCGCACCGAGGCGTGGGTGGGCACGGACCCGTTCGGCTTCGTGGGTGCGGCCTTCGGCCTGAGCGCGGGCTTCGACGGCTACCGCCACTATCCCCACCCGAAGCGCTACCGCAGCTCGCTGATCGCCCGCGCGATCGACGGGGAGATCCTGCGCCGCTTCGGAAGGGACGTGGGCAACGCCCGTGCCCAGGTCGAATCGATCCTCGACTGGCTCGAGCCCGAAGACGGTCGGCCGTTCTTCCTCTTCGTCCATCTCTACGACGTCCACTCGAAGACCCATGCCCTGCCCTACGAGGCTCCGGAGCCGTTCCGCGACCGCTTCTGCCCCGGCGAGGTCGACGGTTTCGCCGGCTGCCGCGGCGAGCTGTGCGCGAGCGACCGGCTCCGCGCCATGGCGGACGGCAGGGAGCCGCGCCTGGGTCCCGACGAGACGGCGGTCGCCCGGTGTCTCTACGACGGCGGCATCGCGTTCGTGGACGCGGAGCTCGGGAGGCTGCTCGACGCTCTCGAGGCGTCGGGACTCGCCGAACGCACCGCGGTGTTCGTCACCTCCGACCACGGCGAGGCCTTCTTCGAGCACGGACGCCCGCTGCACGTCACCCTGCACGAGGAGATCACCCGGATTCCGCTGATCGCGAGGATCCCGGGAGGTCCCGCCGGACAGAGGCTCCCCCAGATGGTCGACCTGGGCGACGTCGCGCCGACCCTGCTCGACCTTGCAGGTGTCCCGGCCCACCCGGCCATCCAGGGTGTGAGCCTGCTGCCGCTGCTCCAGGGTCGGGGCGCTCCCGCCATCGGGCAGGACAATGTCGCGATCTCCGTCCACCGCACCCTGTTCCGACAGGGAAGCACGAAGTACATCGAGGGAGGCAAGCGACCCGCCCGGCTCTACCAGCTCCGCGAGGACCCCGGCGAGCGGGACGACCGCGCCGCCCGCGACCCGGTGAACACGAGCCGGATGGCCGCAGCACTCGAACGAAGGCGTACATCGAGCGAAGCCCTCCACGAGCGCCTGCTGGCCGGCGAGGTCACGGCGCCGGTGAACCTCGACGAGCAGCAGCAGGAGCGGCTGCGCGCCCTGGGCTACGTGACGGGCGATCCCGGTCCCTCGGACTCCGCCGAATCGCCACCAGAGCCCTCCCCCGCCCCGCCCGGCGCGCCGAGCATCCTCCTGATCACCATCGACACCCTGCGGGCCGACCGTCTGGGCGTCTACGGCCACAGGCTGGATACCTCGCCGAACATCGACGCCCTCGCCGCCCGGGGTGCGCGCTTCACGAACGCGATGGTCCAGTGGCCCAAGACCTGGCCGAGCCTGGCGTCCTTCCTGACCGGGACCTATCCGCGCAGCAACGGCATCGGCGCCGCGCCGCGCGCGCTACCGGACTCGCTCCTCACCCTGGCCGAGCTGTTCCAGGCCAACGGCTACGACACCGCCGGCGTCGTCTCGAACTTCAACGCCGGCCGGGCACTGCGCTTCGACCAGGGATTCGCGCACTTCACCGAATCGTGGGTGGAGAAATGGCGCGAGGAGGCCGGCAGCGAGGCCTTCGTCAACGAGCCGGGGCGTGTCAAGGAGTACACCGACGCCAGACTCGTCACCCGGCAGGCCCTGCGCTGGCTGTGGGGACGTGGGGACGACGACCGTCCCTTCTTCCTCTGGGTCCACTACATGGACCCGCACGGGCCCTACAAGGCCCCGCGAGAGTTCGACGAGCTGTTCCGCGGCGCCTACCCGTCGTCGGAGATCCCGCTGCCGCAGCTGCCCCCCTACCAGCAGCAACGTCGCTCGGGCGCCGTCGTCACGGACCTCGCCTTCTACCAGGCGAGCTACGACCGGGAGATCCGCTATCTGGACACCGAGCTCGCTCGCCTGCTGGAAGGAGTGCGCTTCACCGCGCCCGAGAACACCATCGTCGTGTTCACGTCGGACCACGGCGAGAGCCTGGGTGAGCACGACTACTACCTCGAGCACGGGCTGCTCTCCTATCAACCGACGGCCGCGGTGCCCCTGCTGGTGGTGCAGCCCGGTGTGATCGAGCCCGGCATGGTGATCGACACACCGGTCGGGCTCATCGACGTCAGCTCGACCCTGGTCGAGCTCGCGGGACTGCCCGTCCCCGACAGCTTCGAGGGTACGAGCCTCGCGGCGCGGCTGCGCGGCGAGTCGGACGCCGCCCTGCCGGAGCGGGTCTTCATGCAGTCCGGGATCATCGCCAACCAGCCCCAGCTGACGGTTCGCGAGGGCCGCTGGAAGCTGATCGAGGTGCGCTTCCCGGGGGAGCGCAAGCTGATGACCGACTCCCAGTACGAGCTCTATGACCTCGAAGCCGATCCCGGCGAGCTCGAGAACCTGGCCGACCGACACCCGGAGCGGGTCGAGCGGCTCTCGGGCCTCCTCCACGCCTGGTACGCGCAGCGACCCCGCGTCGCCGATCCGGGTGAGGCCCTGGACGTCGAGGAGCTCGACGAGGCGAGCCGGAAGATGCTGGAGGCACTGGGCTACCTCGAGCCGTGAGCTCGGCGAGCGCCTCCACGATCCCGCGCTCGCTTCGTCACTCCCGTTCGAGCTCGACTCCCCCGATCTCGATCCGGTCGCGACCGTCGACCGCGTAGGGGCTCTTCGAGATCTCCAGACAGTCCCCCGCCTGGAGCTCCCCGACACCGAAGCAGATGGCCTCGTCGTCGAGTCGCCGGAGCGATCCGTCCCGGACGAGAAGCGCTCTCCCGGAGTCCTCGATCTCGAGGCTCACGGTGCCGTCGGGCTCCAGATCGAAGTAGTTCGAGCCCGCGGACCAGCGGCCGACGAAGTCGGCCTTCTGATCGGGCACGCGAATCTGCGGGTGCCGTTCGCAAGCCGTCACGGCGAGCACGCAGGCGCCGACCACGACCCCGGAGATCCACTGTCTCTTCTTCATTCGCATCTCCTCACGGCCCCGTCGCCGGATGCGCCACGTCACCTACCTCGATCCGGGTCGGGACCGCCGACCCGTCGATCGTCGAGACCCCCAGTCCGAGCCCCAGCCCGATGGCCACGCCGCGAACGCCGGTAACGATGCCGCCGCCCTGCCGATGGATCACCCGGACCTGGAACACGAGGATACTCGCGTCCGAGACGACTGCCTCGGCCAGCTCTCTGGGTGTCCCGACGAATCCGAACAGCGCGGCGTCGACCCCGAGATCGACGCCCGCCGCCGCGGCGGCGCCGAGTGCGGGCTCGGACTCCGACAGGCTCGAACGCATGACGACATTCCTCTGCGTCAAGAAGCCCGACCCCGCACCCAGCACGCGGCCGATGCGGACCGACTCGGCTCTCGCACCGAACCCGCTCACGATCGCGTTCGCCGAGGCGGAAAGCCCATAGACGAACGAGCCGGAGTCGAGCTTTCCGGCCCCGTAGAAGCCATCTCCGACTCCATCGAGCCAGTGGCTCGCGGCGAGCCGGTACGTGTCCATGCCGGCCAGGTATCCCTCGTAGATCCAGCCCGGGCTCTCCTTCGCAGGTCCGGCTGCCAGGCCCCGGACCCGGGAGCTCGGAAACCCGAAGACTCCCGCCAGCCCCAGCCGGCCACCGCCACGGGCGCCTCCGGCAAAGCGCGGCGTCCCACGCGGATACTGATGGAACCGGTCCTGGCTGCTCTTCCTTCCCGAACCGCCGCGGCAGGTGTAGCTGCAGAGATCTCCCCAGTGATTGGCTCTCAGCGCTTCGCCCAGGGTGATCGCGCCGCTCGGGTCGCGGAGCGCGAGCGGGTTGCCCCGGACGTAGGAATACGGCGAGATGTCCTGCGGATCGCGCAGGCTCAGGGCCGGATCGACCGTCGTGAACCGGCCGACTCTCGGATCGAGAACCCTCGCGTTGGCATGGACGAGCCCGAGGCCGGCGAGATGCTCGTGGTCGGTGAACCCCCGTCCGGACGCATCGTCGCGCTCGGGCTCGGCATGTGCTGCGCCGGCCTCGTCGACGGCCTGACCCCAGGCATCGTAGAAGTACCGGGACCGCACGGCCCCGGATTCATCGGTCACGGCAGCCACGGACCCCAGGTGGTCCGGATGGAGGTAGCTCACCCGCCGGTCGCCCCCGGAACCCTCGACCAGGATCGCCGTGCGCACCCCCTGCGCGAACACGAAGTGGGTCCGTTCGACGTCTCCGGTCGACGGGTCGGTGGTCTCCTCGTAGATCCGACCCACGTAGCGGGTCACACGCATCGGGAGGCCGCCCAGCGAATCGACCCGCCGGATGCGGCGTCGATCGAGCCCGTACGCGAGCGTCGACGCGAAGGACGCGTTGGCGATGAAGGTCGGCTTGTCGTAGCTCGAATGCGTCGCGGTGCGACCCATTCCGGACTCGACGTTGCCCGCGTCGTCATGGCTGAAGGTCGTCGACACGACCCCCACGATCGATGTCAACTGACCCGGCCCGGCATCGCCTCCCCCATAGGAGTAGGTGCCCACCCCGGGCTTGTACTCGATCCGCCCACCCGGCGAGTACAGCATGAACCCGGGATCGTTCGGCGGATCACCGATCGCGGAGCTCGTCAACCGATCGAGCTCATCGTGCGTGAAGGTCTCCACGAAGGATGCGCCCGGTGCCACGAGACGATTCTCATCCATGCGCCTCGCCAGGCGCCCCAGCTCGTCCCACTCGAGCTCGAGGTCGAGCACCTCCGTGCCCCCGGCGACGCCGGCCTCGATGCGGGTGGGTCTTCGCGTGAGCGGATCTCGCGCGAAGGCCGTCGTGACACCGTTCCCGTAGATCGCGGCCTCCAACGCGCCGTCCGCTGCCTTCGCGCCGGCCGTCCACAGAGGCATCCCCTCGTCGTCGACGAGCTTCTCGAGGTGCCCCCGGGCGTCGTAGATCTGCCTGATCCGAAGCCCGCTGGGATACTCGAGGGACTGCGGTCGACCCAGCGGGTCGTAGTCGATGCCGCTCGTATAGGCGACGCCGAAGATCTCCTCGGTCACCGCCGACAGCCGCGAGAAGACGTCGTATTCGTGCGTGACGACGTGGTGCGGCCCGCTCGCCCTGTGGAGCTTGCCGATCCCGTTGGCCGCGGTGTCGTATTGCCAGGTGGTCACGCCTTCGGGCTCGCTTCGCGTCCGCAGGCGGCCCAGCTCGTCGTAGCTCCGGATCCGGTCCTGATCGACGCCATCCACCGTCCTCGACTCGTGGATCATCTGTCCGTGGGCGTCGAAGCGCGCCGTGGTCGGGACGGAGTCCGGGTCGTGGGTGATCACCTCCCGCCCCTTCGACAGGAACTGGTAGGAGATGACCGTCTCGGGTCCGTCGGGTCCCTCGACGTGGATCCTGCGGTCGAAGGGCCCGTAGCGATACCGGGTCTGCCCGCCGAGGGCGTCCGTCACCCCGACCAGGTTGCCGCGGCTGTCGACGGTCCGGGTCGTCGCCTGGGGGGCCAGCTCCGTCCCGTTGGATCGTGTCGACGTCGTCGCGAAGCCGTCGTAGGCGAAGGTCGTCGTCTCCCCGTTCGGGAGCACGACCGTCCCCGGACGGCCGAGCGCGTCGTAGCTGTAGGTGGTCGTGGGCGGCGTCTCGCCGCCCGGATCACTGAAGTAGTAGGGCGCGGTCGACCAGGCCATCTCCCCCGTCGCATGGAAGCCGCGCGCGACCTCGACGGGCGTCCCGTCGAAGCCGGGAGACCGAGTCCGCACCTCCCGCCCGAGGACGTCGTAGAAGGTCGTCTTCGGCACTCTCCCGGACGTCGCCGTCGTGATCTTCAGGACCGCTCCCGGCGCATCGTCGCATCCGACTTCGCACGAGCCGTAGAGGCGATCCGTCGCCGGGCCACCCGAGACGCTTCGCGAGACGACGCGCCCGACCGGGTCGAAGCCGGTGATCGCGACGAGGCCGTTCGGGTCGGTCGTGATCGAGGCCAGGCCCCAGCGCGGGTCGACCTGGTGGGCGGTCTCGTGGCCGAGTGCGTTTCGGGTCGTGACGACGGTCTGTCCACGCGCATCGAATCCGGTCTCGTCGCGACGGGGCGGGCCGTGGACCGCATCCGGATCGCGCGTCACCGCCGCGACGTTCCCCCAGTCGTCGTACTCGAATGCGGTCACGAGCTCGAAGGGCTCGCCCGGTTCGAGCGACTCGCGAAGGGTACGGCCGGTGACCGCGTCGCGCTGCGTGACCTCGACGACCCGGGTCTCCAGGAGCTGCTCGGTCGCGTTGGCGTCGGTGGTCTCCGTGCGACCGGACCGACCGATCAGCCAGCTCGCCGGATCGTTGTGGAAGGTCCGGAAGACGGTGCGCGTCCAGCCGTCGTCGGACGCCGTCTCGACCCGCTCCGGATTCCCGTAGGCGTCGAGCGCCAGGACTCTCGTGGTCTGCACGGCGTAGGGCGAACCGTCACCGGATGGCTCCGCGTCGAGCTCCCAGCGACTCGTGACCGTCTCGGCGGGATGGACGAATGGACTCGGACTCCCGGCGATCGCCGTCGCGCCCCAGGTCCTCTCCTCGGCACGAACCACCTGGTCGGAGTCGATCCTCGTCTCTTCGAGGTCCACCCGGCCGACGTAGGGATGCGCCTGCAGGAAGCGCCGGTACCGGGACCGCCCCGTCGAGAGATCGGTCGCCTGCCACGATCCGAAGCCCAGGCTCTCGCGCCGGAGCGGATCGAAGCCCGCGTCCGCGTAGTCGTACACCGTCGAGCGCGTGCCCTCGGGCGTTTCGAGATCGACCCGGCGCACCGCCCAGACACGCGATCCCGAACGGCCGCTACCGGCGAGCCCGTTGGCTTGCAGGCTCGTGTCCGTGAGGGAGTCGTAGACGAAGCTCCGCGATCCGACGGCACTGGCTCCCTCCCCCACCAGCCCGTCCCGGACGGTCGTGATGCGATCTCCCGCACGGCCGTGGACCTCGACCATCGACGCTCCGCTTCCGGGAGAGTAGACGAGCAGGTCCGGGAGCCCGTTGCCGGTGAGGTCTCCGATGAGCTTGCGGTCGCTGAAGCCGGCCTTCTCGCCGAGTGAGACCGACGCGGGCCCGATCACGCCGTTCCGGACCGGATGGAAGCGGGTGGCCAGGCTGAAGAGCCCCGGCAGGGTCAGCAGATCGTCCGTTCCGTCGCCGTCGAAGTCGGCCGCGAGAACGCTTCCCAGGGCCGTGAAGGGAAGCTGCTGCGGCGGCAACGGCGCCCGGGGAACTCCATTCGCAACGAGGTGGACCTGGAAGCTCCCCGAGCCCAGCGTCACGGCCAGGATGTCGAGAGTGCCGTCCCCGTTGAAGTCGCCCGGCGTCACGATGTCCCACGCGGCGAGGTTCGGGACGACGCCGACCGGGGCCTGCTGGAGGACTCCGTTCTCCACCAGGTGGACGTGCCCATCGGTGTCGCTCCCGGCAACGCTTCCCACCACCAGCAGGTCCATGACGCCATCGCCGTTGAAGTCGCCCGGGTGGAGCCGCCCGGCGGGCGGCGGATCCAGCGGATCGGGATCCGTCAGCGCGTGGAAGTGGACGAGCGAGGTCGACGGTGTGGCCGCGAGCCGGCCGTCCGAGATCGGATACAGCTGCACGGTGCCCGTCCAGTCCTCGTAGAGGAAGAGGTCGTCGACCCCGTCTCCCGTGAAGTCCTCCACGAAGACGTGCGTGGCGTCCGGCATCATATCGGTTCGCAGCTCGGTCGGGATGGGTGACGACGTGTCGACGCGGTCGTAGACGACCACGGTTCCCTCCGCCGACTGGTAGGACAGCAACCCGTCGATCCCATCGCCGTCGAAGTCGCCCGCGTGAACGGAACCGGGCAGCAAGGCGCCCGGAATGACGTGCGTCGGGGCGGGATGCGGGCTCTGCGAGGTGCTCAGCCCGGGAGAGGCGTACACCTCGACATCCACGCCACGCACCACGTAGCCGCTGAGCCCCGAGCCGTCGAAGTCGCCGACGACCATCGGGGGATCCCACACGGCGACCGGCGCACCGGGAGGGGGATCGTGCCAGGTGGCCGCAATCGTCTCGGAATCCTCCCAGTCGAAGCGGGTGGCGGGGAGACAGTGGCTCTGCCCGGCGGCGTCGTGCCCGCACTCGCGGATGCGGGCGAGCCGGGAGCGCGACCCGGCGACGTCGTCGTAGCCGAGCCAGTAGCTCGTCACGATCGCTCCGTCCATGCGCGTCTCGATCCGCGCGAGCCGCTGGGACACGACGTCCTTCGCCGGCCCGAAGAAGCCCTCGATGGGATCGGGCCGGGGCTCGTAGAACAGCTCGACGCTCGCATAGGGCGGAGACGGCGAGGCCCCGGCCTTGCCGCTGTAGTCGATCGCGACGGGCCACAGCTCGCCCGCAACCGGGTCGTTGTGGTAGTCGATCGTCAGGTAGTTTCCGTCCCGGTCCTCGACGCGGCTGAGCGCCCAGGTGTGGGCCGTGGCGTGGACAGCGGGGTCGCCTCCCGCGGGCGTGTGGAGGCCCTGCTCGGCGAAGCGCAGGACGCGCCCGTCCGCGGTCCATACCGTGAACGCGCCCGGTCCGGCAGCGTCCCCGACTCCGAGGCTCCCCTCGGCCACGATCTTCGCCATCGAGTCGATCTCGGTGCGGTACTCGCTGCCGTCGCCCCCCCAGTAGGCGCCTGCTTCCACGGGCACGAGGCGTTCGCCCGCCCAGCAGAACCGGTCGTTGGCGTCGAGGTCCGCCGGGTCGACGAAGCCGTCCTGACCGATCGTGGTGCCGCAGCGGTGGATGGCGGAGAGCCCCTCGAGCGCCCAGCCGACGCCGACCGTGCCGTTCCCGGCGAGGCTCGAGTACGAGAGCGAAAGCTCGGGCTGCATTCCGGCAGTGCCAGGTGGGATCCGGAGGGGGACCTCGATGGTGGCGGCGCCGGCGTCCGACACGTCCGTCAGCATCCCGGTGCGGCCCGCGAGCTCGAAGCCGAGGCTCCCGTCCGGCAGCCCGACCGGCGCTCCCGAGGTGGCGCGGTAGACGGGGCCTCCGAGCACGCTCGTCTCCGGATGGGCGCCCGCCGCGTCGCTTCTCGGATGGAAGGCGTAGACGGTCCCCGGCTCGAGCCCCGTCGCCGTCCAGGCCCCGTCGACCGGCGCGATCTCGAGGAGCGGCGGATCGCTCTCGACATCCGCCATCGGATCGAAGACCCACACGGCCTGCGAGCACATCTGCGAAGAGGTCCAGGACGCGAAGCCGCACGGGGTGATCGTCCCGCGGATCTCGGACTCGGAGTGCGCCGTCACGTCCCGAAGCTCGCTCGGCGCGGGCGGTCCGATCACACCGAGGGGGCACGGCACCGTCCCCGCGCACGCCCAGCCCGAAGGTCCCGCCGGAGCGACCGTCACCGCATCCCCGAGTGCCCGGACGACGTCGGTCAGCGCCACCCCGCCGTCGCAGTCGAGGTCGTACTTCAGATCGGCGCTGACGGCGGCGGACTCGCGCATGACGACCATCACGTCGGCCAGGCTCACCCCGCCGTCGTCGTCGACATCCGCGTCGCAAGCGTTGCCATACCCGTCCCCGTCGGCATCTTCCTGACTGTCACACTGACCCGAGACGGCGAAGGGCCCGTTCGCCTGGAGAACGCAGTTGTCGCACGAGTCGCCGACCCCGTCGCCGTCGCTGTCCGCCTGGTCGGGATTCGCGACGGAGATGCAGTTGTCCATCGCGTCGTCGACGCCATCCGCGTCGCTGTCCGTCACCTGAGAGAGCACCGGCCCCGCCACGAGCATCGAATGGACGAGAAGGAGCCCCAGAGCCAGGAAGCTGTGAAGTCGCATCGAGCCGCTCCCGGGACCCGGGTGGCGGGGCACCTGCAGAGTGCGCCGAGGAGGGCGAGCGCCTCAAGGGTCGCCGCCGACCGCGTCCGTCGCGGAGCGACCGGATCCGTCACTCCCCGACCGCAGGAGCGTGCTGTTGCGGCGAGCCGGGTGAAGCTGGCGCCCGACGACGCAAGGCCAGGCCGAAACCCGACGCCCCAGGAAGCGGGCTCCCGCGACTGCCGGCGAGCTAGCTAGGCGCTTCTCGCACTCCCGACGGGGCTACCGAATCTCCGAAGACTCCGAACGCATACCGATTCCGGCACTACGGAGCGCTTCGAGACGATCCGCGAGGTACCCGTGATGCCCACTAGCGATCCGTCCCGGGCTCTCCAGAGCCAGTCGCTCCCAGAAGGTGCGCGCCGCCGACGCACGGTAGCCGGCCCGGGCCGCGATCTCGATACCCAGCCGATCCGCCTCGATTTCCAACGCAGTGACCGCCTCCTTGTCGGGGAGAACAGGTTGCTTCCGTCGCCGATCCGCCTGCTTGTCAGCCCGACGCTCTGCCAGTGCCAGCGCCCCGTGGGCCACCAGATGCGCCATCACGGCACCCAGCTCGTCCGAAGAACGGGTCAGCTCGACCAACCCCCTCGAGACGATCACCTGAATCACCCAGCGCTCAGGCGAGATCTTGACCCGCCGAGCGCCGATCCTGAGACTCAAGTGGTCGCTGTCGTCGAAGTGGATCGTGTTTCGGCAACCGAAGACCTGCTCGACGGAAACGACCACCTCCTCGCCGCCTCGCTCGAGCACGACCTCCACGGGCCCGCCGTCCTCCGGCGCCAACTCGACGAACATGGTCTCCGGGTCACCTTTCCAGCCGACGGACTTGCCCTGAACCTCCAGGATCTGATCCCCGACTCGAGCGCCCGCCCGCTCGAGCGGAGAACCCCCGACCAGCGCGAGTATCGTGGGTCGCTCGCCGAGCTGGAAGAGTGCCGTCGCGGCACTGAGCACGACCGCGCTTTGGTCGAAGCTGTCTCGTCGCGCCTCGAAGCTGCCGAAGAGCGGCGAGACATCGGGCCTGCAGTCCCCAGCCCCGGCCTCTCGAACCCGGTGACTCGTCTCGAGCAGACGGTTCCACAGCTCCAGCCAGTCGCGGAGCGCTTCATCGGCAATCGCGATCCGGTCAGCTTCCGAGATCTTCCAGTCTCTCGGTCCGGGGCGCTGCAATCGCGGCGCGCAGGCGAGCGCGACCAGCAGGACGATCGCCAGAAGGAGCCTTCCCAAAGTGCTCAATCCTGATACTCCGGAGCGAGGGATTCTCCACGTTCGACCTTTCCCCGGATCTCGAGGATCGTCTCCTGCAAGGCGATCATCCTCGCCGGAAAGGTCGGGTGGGACTGGCGGGAACGAAACACTGCCCCGTCAACGTTGCGTCGCGCCATTCGCGGCCAGAGCGTGATCGCGTGCTCGGGGTCATAGCCTCCCAAGGCGGCGAAGTAGCTGCCTACGTAGTCGGCCTCTTCTTCCCAGCGACGCTGAGACCAGCGGTGCTTGAGGACGTTGTGGGCGAGTTCGTGCCCCACGACGGCTGCAAGCTCGTCGTCGTTGCGCAAGAAGCGCATCAGAGCGGTCGTGAAGACCACCCGGTGGCGCCCTGCCCAGGCGTTGACCTCGTCGCTCAGCGCGAGAGTGGGGGCGTGCTCACAGCCGGGCACATGCTCCACGCTCGTGACTTGACGCGACCCGCCGCGTAGGTACTCGATCTCGAAGGACGACTTGTCAAGAGCCACGCGCTGCTCCCTGACGTCCTCGGCAGAGCGAACGCGACGCCCGTCCATTCGAATGATCCGGTCTCCGGGACGGAGACCGGCACGGCTACCGGACATCTCCTCGACGACAGCAAATACGATCGCTTGGTCCGTCCGCGCCAGGAAGATCCTCGAATCCAGATCTACATCCTCGCCAGTCAGGAAGGCGATACCCAGAACGGGGGACCGGATCGGGCACAGATGGGCAGCGCCGATCCGAACGCGGCCACTCACACGGGCCAGGCGAGTCGCCCGTTCGACCAGGAGATCGACAGCAGCCCGCTTCAGACGGTCTACGTGGGGCCCCGTCGCCAACCACTCGTCGTCGCCAGCCAGCACAGACCCGGATCCCAGGAAGATGGCAAGAAACGCGACCGACAGTACTCGCGACGATCGCCGCGCAAGCGACACCCCGGTCATGCTCCTGCGCGGCAACCGTGTCCGGCGATCAGATGCCGCACAACGATTGCCGAGATGCTCGCACGCGTCGCTTGAGCCATGGAGCGCCTCGCAACGCACGAGACTCACGAGGGATGGACTGCCAGCGCTTCTGGCATTGGAGACTGGGGCGCTCGCTCTGCGACTGAACGAAGCTCCGGGACGGACGATCACGCCAGCAGCCGACAAGCCGCGCCGCACGATCGAACCCGGGCTGGGTTCCGGGAGTGCTGCGGCAGTGAAGGAGAAACGGGGGTCGAGTGTACCCGCTCACTGACTACTACCTCTGGGGCTCAACGTCGCCGTTGCGAAGCACCTTGCGACGCGTCGCGAGTGCCGCCAGAGGGCTCGGCAAGCCCAGCGACCCAGGGGGCTGGCTCGCCTCGCTCCTGGCTGCGACCCCGAAGGGCAGCGAGTACAACCACGGAGGTGGCCTGGAGGAGCGAGATGCTGGGCTCGGGAACGGCGAAGATCTCGACATCGTAGGCAGCAGAACCCGCGATCGGGAGTTCCGCCGTGTCCACCATCGTGAGCGTTAGTAAGGATTCCATCTGAAATACCGCCGGGCCACCGGGCAACGCGGTGAGAAAGATCGTCGCACGAGGGACCTCCCTCGCGGAGTCCTCATCGGCGGCAGCATTGGCGCTTTGGCGCACTCTGACTTCTCCCAGAGGCCCGGTCTCGTACGTCCTTACGAAGATGTTCTGTACTGCTCGCCGAACTCCTTCAGGCCGAGACATCGCAGTCTCTGCAACTCGAATCGCGATGGTCGTCGTGGGTGCACCCGTGTCTGGCACTTCCACGGTGACCTCGTGTACCCCTCGGACGGGATTGAGACTGCTAGCAGCCATCGTTACTGTGTACTGGTGAGCGATTGAGATCGCGTTTCCACTGACCTGCAAAGACCCTTCGTAGGAAGCAGAGTTGTTCTCGCTCTCGAAGTGGATGGGTGGCACACCAGAGACCCCATAGGGATCCAAGTACGTGGAGCCAAGCTCGTGGAACGACTCTACGATCGGGAGCGGAATTAGCTGCTGCGCGACACTGGGACTAGCACCCAGCGAGATCGCAAGCGCGGCGAACAGGGCATAGCGACACAGCGGCATCGAGGGCCTCCCAGCGCCAACAGCTCGGATACGCAGATAGCGCGACCGCGGTCGTGGGGCTCGTGGACTCCGCAGTCACTAGACGAATACCGCACGGCGACAGACAGGGGTGTCGGCTGCTTTACTTGCGTCCACTGGCCCACTACACCGTCGGCGCGAAGGCGGATCCGGTGGCCATGGTGCAGGCAATCCGCCCACGATCCGCCCACGGCGTCTCGGACGAGTTGCAAGTGCCCGAAAACGCTGGCCTGGCTGGCGGGGCGGACGGGACTCGAACCCGCAACTTCTGGCGTGACAGGCCAGTGCTCTAACCAGTTGAACTACCGCCCCGGTAGCCCTTCGGCGGGCGGTAGGGTGCCGGAGTTTCCCGTCGCTGCAAGCCCTGGGGGCGAACCTGCAGGAATTCGCTGCACGTCCGGGGGTGCCGACGGGTCGGGGCGGGGATCGTCGGGGGCGCTGCCCGTGTCGGGTGCGATCACCGCGCCCTCCCGGACGGCCGATTCGGGGATCTCCACCTCGTAGCGGGTGTCGCCCAGCTGCACGCGGGCCGGGCCCAGCGCCGCGGCCACCATCGGGCCGGCGTCCCCGGACGGGTCCTGGTTCGCGGTCGTCGCGTAGGGAATCCGCACGAGGCCCCGACCGCCCTCCCCCACCCGGCCGGCGGTGCGGTAGACGAAGCGCCGGCCTCCCGGCGTCTCGACGTCGAGCTCGACCCGTGCGGTCTGCCCGGGCTCTCCCTCGAGCTGCAGCCTGGCGCCGGGGACGATTTCGAAGAGCTTGAAGGGGATCTCGACGCGCTGGGGCGAGACGCCGCGCAGGGCGCCGAGCGGTACGCCCGGACGAGAGGACTCGGTGACGAGCCGGAAGTGACCGACACCGGGACCGTCGTCGCGGCCGCTGCCGTCTTCGCGATGGAGGCGATACCACAGACGGTCCGGCACCTCGCCTTCGTCGGTGACGATCACGTAGCGGACGCCCAGACCGCGCAGCGCCTTCAGCGCCGCATCCTCCCGGCGTGCACCGTAGAAGCGGAAGGTGGCCTCGAGCCCTTCGCGGCCCGCGTAGGGGCCGAAGTTCCCGGCCAGGGTCGGGCGTCGTCCGAGGCGGTTGACGATGAAGCCCAGGACGGTGGGAGAGACGATTCCGTACTCGGGGGTCTGGGACGGGTCGAGGTAGCCCTTCGTCTCGGGCGTGGACTCCCGCAAGCGCGCGACGAAGTCGTGCACCGTGCGCGAGAGGCCCCACTCCGAGGAGGTCACCGGCGAGCCGCCGCGCAGCGCGGCCAGGCTGCCCGCCGCGAAGGGCACGACCCGCTGGAGGGGCTGCCACAGCAGGAGCGGGATCGCGGCGACGGCCATCCCTGCGGCCGCGCCTCGAAGTCCGGGGCGGCCCGGGGTCAGCGACCGCACGAGGGCGGCTGCCAGCAGCGCGAACGACACGCTGGCCGCCGGAGCGAAGTCGCTGCCGTAGCGCGCGTTCGAGACGGCTAGCGGGAGCAGGTAGAGGGTCCAGCCCGTCAGGATGAGACCCGGGCCGGCATCGCGTGACATGCGGGTGGCCAGCAGGCCGGCCACGGGCGCGACGGGGAGCGCCAACGCGAGCCAGCCCCAGCGCCGCGGCGCCAGCCCGAAGCCGTCCCGCCACAGGGGCTGCGCCTCGAAGTTGTAGGCGATGAAGGCCTCGCTGCGGGCCG
>JANQSB010000434.1 GCA_028284295.1 Myxococcota bacterium
CAACCGGATCGGGCAGGGCATCGAGTTCGACTACTGCTGCGTGCACGCGGCCTTCGCGCTGCGCGACGCGGGCTTCGAGACCATCATGGTCAACTGCAACCCCGAGACGGTGTCGACCGACTACGACACCAGTGACCGCCTCTACTTCGAGCCCCTGACCCTCGAAGACGTCCTCGCGATCGTCGATCGGGAGAAGCCCGAGGGTGTGATCGTCCAGTTCGGCGGACAGACGCCCCTCAAGCTGGCGGTGCCGCTCGAGCGGGCGGGGGTTCCGATCCTGGGAACGCCGCCCGACGCCATCGACCGCGCCGAGGACCGCGAGCGCTTCGACGCCCTGCTCGAGAAGCTCGAGCTGAAGCGCCCGGCCGGGGGGGTGGCGCGCAGCGCGCAGGAGGCCGAGAGCGTGGCGGAGCGCATCGGATACCCGGTGCTGGTCCGGCCCTCCTACGTGCTGGGCGGTCGCGCCATGCAGATCGTCCAGGACGTCGAAGGCCTGCGCGACTACATGCGCTTCGCGGTGAAGGCCTCCCCCGAGCATCCCGTGCTGATCGACCGCTTCCTCAACGACGCGGTCGAGGTCGACGTGGACGCCATCTCGGACGGCGAGACCGTCGTGATCGGCGGCATCATGGAGCACATCGAGGAGGCCGGCGTGCACTCGGGGGACAGCGCCTGCTCCCTGCCGCCCTACTCACTCTCCGGCGAGGTCCTGGAGGCGATTCTCGCTGCGACCCGGAAGCTGGCGAGAGAGCTCGGCGTTCGGGGCCTGATGAACGTCCAGTACGCGGTCAAGGGTGGCGAGGTCTTCGTCATCGAGGTGAACCCGCGCGCTTCTCGCACGGTCCCCTTCGTCTCCAAGGCGATCGGTCGGCCGCTCGCCAAGCTCGCCGCGCTGGTGATGGCGGGCCAGAGCCTGTCCGATCTCGGATTCACCCAGGAGCTCGTTCCGTCGCACTTCTCCGTCAAGGAGGCGGTCTTCCCCTTCGTGAAGTTCCCGGGCGTCGACACGCTGCTCGGACCGGAGATGAAGAGCACGGGCGAGGTGATGGGGATCGACTCGGACTTCGGTCGGGCGTACGCGAAGGCCCAGATCCAGGCGGGCAACAGCCTGCCCACCGCCGGTCGCGTGCTGGTCTCGATGCGCGCCGGAGAGCACGAGGGCATCGTGGAGCCCGTCCGCGAGCTGGCTCGGAACGGCTTCACGGTGGTCGCGACCCGGGGCACGGCGGATACCCTGGCCTCCCACGGCATCGAGGTGGACGTCGTCAACAAGGTCCACGAGGGAGCTCCGCACACCGTCGACCTGATCGAGTCGGGCGACGTGGACCTCGTCATCAGCACCGTCGACCCGGACCCGAAGGCCATCGCCGACTCGTTCTCGATGCGGCGGGCGGCGCTCCAGCGGGCGACCCCGTACTGCACCACCCTGGCTGCGGCCCGCGCGTCCGCAGGCGCCATCCGCGCGCTGCAGCAGGGCTCGATCGGCGTGCGCTCGATCCAGGAGATCCACGAGCGCAGCGAGCAGGCTGCCTCCTGAGTCAGCGGCCGGAAGCCGCTCGAAGGTCCCGCGTCGCTTCGCGGGCGTCCCCGTGAAGCGGCTGGAGGCGATCCGGAGGCCCCTCGCGTTCGCCGCAGCGGACGACTTCCGCCATCTGGACCGGGTCCAGGGGCTGGAGCAGACGGTCGCCGCGGCCTGTCGCCGGGCGCTCGAGGATCCCCTCCCGGAGCCCCTGGCCGCGGTGCTGCGGCAGCTCGCCGAGCGCTTCGAGGGAGAGCTCGGCGCGGGCGAAGACCGGGTCTCGAGGCTGCGAGAGGCGTGCGAGCTGCTGGCTCCCTTCGAGGGAGACGCCTGGCGCCGGGAGCTGCTGGCGTCGCCGCTGACGGTGTTTCCGGGGGTCGGCCCGCGTCGCGCCGAAGCGCTGGCGAAGCGCGGCCTGGCCCGGGTCGAGCAGCTGCTCTTCCACCTGCCGAGCGGCTACGACGACCGGCGGGCGCTGGTCGAGGTCGGCGACCTCGAGGTCGGTCGGCGCGCGACCTTCATGGCCGAGGTGCAGAGCACCGGGACCGGTGTCGCCCGGGGGCGGGGAGGGCGGCCCACCCGGGTCCTCGAGGCCGTCGTGGGCGACCACACGGGAAGCGTGTCGCTGAAGTGGTTCCGCGCGGGCGGGGCACTCGAGGGCGTGCTGCAGAAGGGAGCGCGGCTGCTGGTGACCGGGGACGTGCGGCGCCATCGATTCACCAAGCAGCTCGTCCACCCCGAGATCGAGGCCATCGACGGCACTGGCGAGGACGAGGACGCGGTCGACCGCCTTCGGACCCACCGCCGGGTGGTTCCCCGCTACCCGACACCGGAGGGGGTGCCGCCTCGGACCCTTCGATCGCTGATCGAGCGGGCGGTCGAAGCGTATGCGGACCTGGTGCCCGGCCATCTGCCGGAGGCTCTGGTGCGCGAGCACCAGCTGCCCGAGGTCCCGGAGGCGCTCCGGATCGTGCACGCGCCGCCGGTCGACGCCGACGTGGATGCGTACGATGCCTTCGCATCCCGGGCACACCGTCGGCTCGTCCTCGAGGAGCTCTTCCTGCTCGAGCTGGGCCTGGCCCTGCGCCACGGCGACACCGCGCGCCTGCCGGGCGTCCCACTCGACGTCGAGCAGCCCGCCTTGCGGGAGGCAGTCCGCGCGCTGCCCTTCCGGCTGACGGCGGCCCAGCAGCGCGCCTGGGGGGAGATTCGCGCCGACCTCGCCCGTCCGCATCCGATGAACCGGCTGCTGCAGGGGGACGTGGGCAGCGGCAAGACGGTGGTCGCCCTGCTGGCTGCGGTCGCGGCCGCTCGCAGTGGGTCGCAGGCGGCCTTGATGGCCCCCACCGAGCTCCTCGCCGAGCAGCATGCCCGGACCCTGGAGGGCCTGGTCGCTGCCTCCGGGCTCGAGCTCCGCCTGGGCCTGCTGACCTCGTCGGTGCCGCGGGCCGAAGCCGATGCCCTGCGCGGTCGGTTGGCGGCGGGCGAGATCGACCTGATCGTCGGCACCCACGCGCTGGTCCAGCCCGACGTGTCGTTCGCCCGGCTGGCCCTCGTGGTGGTGGACGAGCAGCATCGCTTCGGCGTCCGGGTGCGCCAGGCGCTCGCGGGCAAGCGCGACGATGGGGCCCATCCGCACACCCTCGTCATGACCGCGACCCCGATCCCCCGCACCCTGGCGCTCACCCTCTACGGCGATCTCGACTGCTCGGTGGTCGACGAGCTGCCGCCCGGGCGCAGCCCGGTGAAGACCCTGCTCGTGCGCTCGGGAGAGGGCGCTGCGGTCTCCGCCCTGGTCGGCGAGACCCTGGAGCGAGAGGAGCAGGTCTACGTCGTCTACCCCCTGGTGGAGGAGAGCGAGGTCGTCGACCTGCGTTCGGCGGTCGACTCGGCCCAGCGGATCGCGCGGGCCTTTCCCCGGGCCCGGGTCGACCTCGTGCACGGCCGGCTCGACGCAGCGGAGCGACGCGCGGCCATGCTCCGCTTCGAGCGGGGCGAGACGCAGATCCTGGTGTCCACCACCGTCATCGAGGTGGGCGTCGACGTTCCCCGGGCAACCCTGATGGTGATCGAGCACGCCGAGCGCTTCGGGCTGGCGCAGCTCCACCAGCTGCGGGGCAGGGTCGGCCGGGGAGAGCGGCCCGGGACCTGCGTGATGGTCTCGCGCGCGCGACCCCGGTCCCGGGACGAAGACGAGCCCGAGGGAGACGGGCCGGCCGACCGCGGGGAGGCGCGGCTCAAGGCCATGCTCGAGACGACCGATGGCTTCGAGATCGCGAACGCGGACCTGCGGATCCGTGGACCGGGCGAGTTTCTGGGCACGCGACAGAGCGGACACCTGCCGGAGCTGCGGGTCGCCGACCTGCTGCGCGACCAGCGACTGCTGGGCATCGCTCGCAGCGCAGCCTTCGCGGCGGTGCGGCGGGACCCGGGGCTCGCCGGGGATCCGGTGCGGAGGGAGGCGGTCGCGAACCGGTGGGGCGAGCGGCTCGCCCTCACCGGCGTCGCTTGACGGACACCACGGGTTCCCCTACACACCGGAGTCACGATGAACCCGCGAGCCATCCAGACGCGAAACCTCCTTCTCGGCGCCCTGCTGCTTCTTGGCAGGGCGGGGGAGGACTCGCGCGTCTGAACGGATCGCAGGATCCAGGACGAATCGAACGCGAAGCCCTCTCCCGCCGGATCGGCGGGAGAGGGCTTCGCGCTTCTGGGCACTCCTCTCCTACCGCGTCGGCGGGAGCCAACACGAGAGAGGAGTCACTCCATGGATGTCCGACCCCACGAGCGCTACCGGGCCTTCGAGCCCGTCCCGCGGGCGCGGCGCAGCTGGCCCGATCGCGTCATCGAGCGCGCGCCCACCTGGTGCAGTGTCGACCTGCGAGACGGCAACCAGGCCCTGATCGAGCCCATGGGGGCCGAACGCAAGCGGCGGATGTGGGACGCCCTCGTCGAGATGGGCTTCAGCGAGATCGAGGTGGGCTTTCCGAGCGCTTCCCGGACCGACCACGACTTCGTGCGGGAGCTGATCGAGGAGGACCGCATTCCCGAAGACGTCACGATCCAGGTCCTCACCCAGGCCCGGGACGACCTGATCGACGGCACCTTCGAGGCCCTGCAGGGGGTTCCCCGGGCCATCGTCCATCTCTACAACTCGACCTCCGAGCTCCAGCGTCGCGTGGTCTTCGGGCAGGACCGTGCGGGGATCACGGGAATCGCCGTTCGCGGTGCCGAACGGGTGGCGGAGCACGCGAGTCGCATGGGGGGCAGCGATATCCGCTTCGAGTACTCCCCCGAGAGCTTCAGCGGAACCGAGATCGACTACGCGATCGAGATCTGCGAGGCGGTCATGGAGGTCTGGCAGCCGACCCCCGGGCGTCCGGTCATCCTCAACCTGCCCGCCACGGTCGAGATGTCGACGCCGAACGTCTACGCGGACCAGATCGAGCTCTTCGGCGAGCAGATCCGCGACCGCGACGCGGTCGTCCTCAGCGTCCATCCCCACAACGACCGGGGCTGTGCGGTGGCGGCTGCCGAGCTGGCCCTCTTGGCCGGGGCGGACCGCGTCGAGGGGACCCTGTTCGGGAACGGCGAGCGGACGGGCAACGTCGACGTCGTGACCCTGGCGGGCAACCTGTTGTCCCAGGGCGTCGACCCGGAGCTCGACCTGGGCGACGTGAATCGGCTCGTGCGGGTGGCCGAACACTGCACCCGCCTGCCCGTCCACCCGCGGCATCCCTACGCCGGCGACCTGGTGTTCACGGCCTTCTCGGGCTCGCACCAGGACGCCATCAAGAAGGGGCTGGCGGCGCTCGATCCCGGCGGGCCGTGGGAGGTTCCCTATCTGCCGGTCGACCCCGCCTCCCTGGGGCGCAGCTACCAGGAGGTGATCCGGATCAACTCCCAGAGCGGCAAGGGCGGGATCGCCTTCGTGCTCGAGCAGGACTACGGCCTGCGGCTGCCGCGGCGACTGCAGATCGAGTTCCGCCAGGTGGTCCAGCGGATCACCGACGAGAGCGAGGAGGAGCTCCCCTCGAAGGCGGTCTGGGATGCCTTCGAGGCCGAGTACCTCACCCGGCGCCGGCCCTTCGAGCTGGTCGACTACCGGGAGTCCGGCGGACGCGACGTGGCGGACCGGCTGACCGCGGTGCTTCGGCGAGACGGCGTCGCCCAGGAGATCGAAGGTCGGGGCAGCGGCCCCATCGATGCCTTCGTGGACGCCCTGCGAAGGCACTTCCGGATCGAGGTGCGGGTCAGCGACTACCGGGAGCATGCCGTGGGGACCGGTGCCGATGCGCGGGCCGTCGCCTACGTGGAGATCCTGCGTGAGGATGGTCGTGCGCTCTTCGGCGTCGGCCTGCACGCGAACATCGCCTTCGCCTCGCTCGAAGCCGTGGTCAGTGCGGTCAATCGGAGCCTCTCGTGACGGCCCGCGCGTCGGCCTCCGCCTGGATGTAGGCCTGGTAGCGGTCGCGGATGGAGCGCACGTAGGCGACCGGCTCGTGGGCGCGGGCATAGCCGAAGCGCGTCTTGCGGTGGAACTCCGGCTTCTGCTTCAGGAGCAGGGCGCGCTCGACGTGGTCGAACCAGCGCGTCGGATCGAGGCCCTGGTCCACCGCGATGCGCTGGGCGTCGTGCACGTGACCGGCGCCCACGTTGTAGGCGGCCAGGCTCATCCAGGTGCGGTCGGTGGTCGGGAGCTCCGGGTCGAAGCGCTCGCGCACCCACGCCAGGTAGTCGAGGCCCGCGCGGATGCCGATCTCGGGATCCTCGAGGCGGGTGTAGCCCAGCTCCCGAGCCGTTCGCGGCATCACCTGGAGGAGTCCCCGAGCGCCCGCGAAGGAGCGTGCCTGGGGATCGAAACGGCTCTCCTGGAACATCTGCGCCACGATCAGCCGCCAGTCGAATCCGAAGCGCGGCGCATGGCGCCGGACGATGTCGTCATAGGGGGAGATCCAGCCCGTGTGCTTCGGCCGCGAGGCGAGGCGCTGCGCGACCTGGCCCGGGTTCCCGAAGTACTTCTCGCGGGTCACGTTGTAGAAGAGGCCGCGGTACTCGCGGTCGAAGAACCCGTTGATCGCCTCCAGCAGCTCGGGGTTGTCCTGCCGGACCGCCCATCCGTGGGCGATCGGGCCGCCGACGGTGAAGGCGTGCTGCACGTCGTCCCGCCACATCCGCGCGATCGCCAGGATGTGGGAGTCGGCCAGGGTCAGGTCGATCTCCCCGTCGCCGACCAGACCGATGATCTCCTCGGTCTCGAGATCCTCCGAGACCGCGATCCGGCCCACATGCAGTCCCCGTTCCTGCAGCTCCTCGAGGGTCCTCCAGTAGGAGCTGCTGCGCCTGACCCCGAAGCTGCGTCCGGCGAGCTCGGCGACGGCCGCCGGGACGGGGCGGTGGGGGTCGATGCGGGCGACCACCGCCTGCCTCACCTCGTGCATCATGCGGGAGAAGACCGCGCCTTCGCTTTCGGCGCGTCCCGGCTGGATGGTCAGTCCCGCGGCGATCAGGTCGCCGCGACCTTCCCGCAGCCAGCGGAAGAGATCGTCGCGGCTGGGAGGAACCACCATCTCGATCCGGAGGCCGAGGCTCTCGGCGAAGCGACGCGCCAGGTCGTACTCGAAGCCGACCAGCTCGCCCCGGGTGATGAAGTAGGTGGCGCTGCTGTTGCGCGTCAGGATCCGCAGGACGCCGCGCTCTCGCAGGCCCGGAAGGTCGTCGCGGTAGATGGGGCGGTCGCCCAGCTCGGGCCGTCTCGGGGAGCGGG
>JANQSB010000459.1 GCA_028284295.1 Myxococcota bacterium
CCCCGGCGACGGTTGCTCGCCGGTCTGCACCTTCGAGACCTTCGCGGTCCCCGGGCTCCCCCGGCCCGCACTCTGGACACTCGCGGCGCTGCTCCTGGCGTGCGGGGTTGGCCTCATGAGGGTACGGCTCGACGCCGCCAGCCCGGAGTGAGCGAGTCGTAGCGGCACGCCGGCGTGTATACTGGCCGCGCTGCCGTTGGAGGTCCGCTGGATGTCGCTGCGCTCGAGAGCTCTCTGCCCTTCTTGTGCCCTCGCTCTCTTCCTCGCCTTCGGGCTCGGCTTCGTGTCCTCCGCCCAGGCGGACCCGACCGTTCCCGGCTTCACCGTGGAGGTGTATGCGAACGTCGATGACCCGACGCGCCTCGCGTTCGCTCCGGACGGCGTTCTCTACACCGGCCGCGACGCCCTGGGCTCGGGGGGTGGCGCGGGCGACGCCGTGAAGATCCACCGGATCGGCGTTGGTGGCGCACCCGTCGTCGAATACGGCGTGTCGGCGACCCCGGACCCGGATTCGGTGGCCGTCGACGTCCTCGGCCTGGTGAGCAACGCCGGCTCCGTCCTGGTCGGAGGCTTCATCAGCGTTCCTTCCGGGGGTCGCATCTCCGAGATCGCCACCGACGAGAGCGTGAGCACCCTCTTCGCTTCGACCGCCTTCGACAACCCTTCCGACATCGAGTTCGACTCGACCGGACGGATGCTCTTCACGAACTTCGCGAACCCGCCGACGCCTTCGGGTGTGTTCCAGAGCACCGGAGCGAGCCCGACGGCACTGTTCACGACGACGCCGAAGCTCGGCTTCCTCGACCTGGACGCGAACGACCGCATCTACGTCTCTGCCGACAACGGCACGATCCAGATCTACGACTCGGTCGGCACACTCGTCGATGGCAGCTTCGTGTCCGGCCTTTCGGGCTCCGCGCCCCTCGCGGTCGGGAGCCTCGCGGGACTCCCGACGGGTGTCTTCACCATCAACTCCTCGGACGAGCTCATCCACAAGAGTCTCACGGGAACGACCACCGTGGTCGGTACGGACTTCGGCGGCAGCTCCGACCTGCAGTTCGGTCCGGACGGGTCGCTCTACGTGGCCCGCTTCGACGAAGACCGGGTGTTGCGGATCGTGAACCCGACCTCGCAGCTTCCCGCGTTGCACCCGCTGGCGCTGTGTGCACTCGGCGTCGTGCTGACCGCAGCGGGACGCGCGTTCGTCCGCTCCCAGGTGCCGTAGGCGTCGCGCAAGCGGGTCGAACGCCCCCCTTGCCATGTGGTCGGACCCCCTTTCGTCGGGTAGCGCCACGCGTCAGACTTCCGGCCCACTCCGTGAATCCTGTCTCGAGGGGGCCATCATGAGCGCAGACGCGACGATCTCATTCACCCGGCATGCCGGGCTCATCGTGCAGCTCGGGCTGGTGGTCACTCTCCTGGGATGCAGCTCCATCCTGCCGCAATCGCAGTCCCACTCCGCCGCGCCCGCCGAGGGACACTTCCACCCCAAGGGCAAGGCGCCGTCGGAGCACACCCTCCGCGTGCTCGAGCAGGCCCGGGAAACCCTTCCCTTCGATGACACCCGGGACTTCGACGAGGACAAGAAGGGCTTCATCGCCGCGCCGGAAGCGTGGACGATCCAGGCCGATGCCGGCCACGTGGCCTGGGACATGGAGCGCTACAAGTTCCTGCTCGACGGGAAGGAGTTCCCGAGCATCCATCCCTCCCTCCAGCGCCAGTCGACGCTGAACATGAACTTCGGTCTCTACGAGGTGATCCCGGGCTTCTACCAGGTCCGGGGCTTCGACCTCGCGAACATCTCCTTCATCCAGAGCGAGAACGGCTGGATCGTCTTCGATCCGCTCACCTCGGCCGAGACCTCCCGCGCGGCCAAGAAGCTGGTGGACGAGCACCTGGGCGAGCGGCCCATCGTCGCGGTGGTGTACTCGCACTCCCATGGCGACCACTGGGGCGGCGTGCGGGGCATCGTCGACGAGGCGGAGGTCGCGGCGGGCAAGGTGCAGATCATCGCGCCCCGCGAATTCATGCTGCACACGATCTCGGAGAACGTATACGCCGGCAACGCGATGAACCGCCGTCTCTTCTACCAGTACGGAATCCTCCTGCCGGCCAGCCCCTACGGACACGCGGGTCAGGGGCTGGCGCAGAACATCTCGATCGGGAACGTGACGCTGATCGCGCCCACCCGGGTCATCGAGAAGGACATCGAGGAGCTGACCGTCGACGGTGTCCGGATGATCTTCCAGAACACGCCGGGCACCGAGGCGCCGGCGGAGATGAACACCTACTTCCCGGACCACAAGGCGCTCTGGATGGCGGAGAACGTCACCGGCACCTTCCACAACATCTACACCCTGCGCGGCGCACCCGTGCGCGACGCCTTGCGCTGGTCCAAGTACATCAGCCGCGCCCTGCACCTCTTCGGGCAGGAGGCCGAGGTGGTCTTCGCGTCCCACCACTGGCCCCGTTGGGGAAACGATCGCATCCAGGAGATCCTGCGCGGCCAGCGGGACCTGTACGCGAACATCAACAACCAGGTGCTTCACCTCGCCAACCAGGGCGTCACCATCAACCAGATCCACAACGTCTACCAGACACCGGAGGGCATCGCGGAGATCTGGGCGAACCGTGGCTACCACGGCTCTCCGGAGCACAACAGCCGCGGCGTCGTCAACCGCTTCCTCGGCTACTGGGACGCGAACCCCGCCACCCTGATCCCGCTCTCGCCCGCGGACTCGGCGCCCCTGTACGTCGACATGATGGGAGGCGCCGAGAAGATCATGAACCGGGGCCGCTCGCTCTACGACGACGGCCAGTACCTGCTGGCCCAGGAGATCCTGAACAAGCTCGTCCACGCCGAGCCGGGAAACCAGGAGGCGAAGGACCTGCTGGCGGACGTGTACGAGCAGATCGGCTACCAGCAGGAGAACCCGGGTCTCCGGAACAGCTACCTCGCGGGTGCCTTCGAGCTGCGCTCGGGAGTTCCGGGCGGTGCGCAGATCGAGACCACCGGTCCCGACGTGATCCGAGCCATGAGCACCGAGCTCTTCCTCGACTTCCTGGGCATCCGGATGGACGTCCGCAAGGCCGAGGGCATGGCGTTCACCATCAACCTCGTGACGCCCGACAACGGCGAGCGCTACATCGTGGAGCTCAGCAACCAGACCCTGACCAACATCGGCGGCTTCCAGGCCGACGATGCAGACCTCACGGTCACCGTCGACCGTACCGACCTCGAGTCCGTGATGATGGGCGCGAAGCGTCTGCGAGACCTGATCGCGGACGGCACCGCGCGCGCCGAGGGAGACGTCGCGGTCCTCGACCAGTTGGCCTCCACCCTGGTCTCCTTCGACTCCCGCTTCGAGATCCTTCCGGGAACCGTCGGAGAAGCCGCGCTGGCGGAGCGCGAGGGTCTCGAGGTGGGGGCGACGGGGCGGCACGCCGAGTAGGCGGCTCGCCCGCGCTCCTCTCAGCCGCGCTCGACGTCTTCGAAGACGAGCCCCGCGGTGGTCCAGCCCGAGATCATCGCACCTTCGAAGCCGGCCGCCGGGAAGCCCCAGGCTCCAGCCAGGTAGAGCCCCGGAACGCTGGACCGCGGCGGCAGGTGCGGCGTCCCGACGGTCGCCGCATAGCCGTAGATGGATCCGGTGGGGTTCAGCGAGTAGCGGTGCATGGTGTGTGGCGTGCCGGTCTCGCAGATCTCGATGCGATCGCGGACGTCGGGGATCGCGTCGGCGACACGGTCCACGAGGAAGGTCTCGAGATCGCGCTTGCGCTCCCGATAGGTGGGCTCGTCGAGGCCCTCCCAGAGGCGCCCGTTCGCCATCAGCGCGGCATGCACGATGGATCGACCCGCAGGCAGGTGCTTCGGGTCGGCCAGCCCATGATTGCCGAGCAGCCAACCCTGTGCGCCGTAGTCACCGATCTCGAGGGCCTTCTTCTCCTCTTCGAAGTCGTAGCTGCGCACGAAGAAGCAGGTACGGTCCGGCAGGCCGAGCTTCGTCGCGTCGCCGCGGATGCCGAGATAGGCCTGGTGGATGGAGCACGAGAGGGGAAGCGCATCGAGCCGAGACGTCTCCTCCGATGCGACCGTCGGGTCGTCGAGCAGGGTCTGGAAGGTGAGCGGTGCGGCCGCGTTGCTCACCACGACCGGCGCACGGAAGGCGCCGCGCCGCTTCGTCGACACGCCCGTGACCCGACCGGCCTCGGTCTGGATGGAGTCGACCTCCGCGCGCAGCATCACCTGCCCGCCGTTCGACTCGATCACGCGGACGAAGGCGTCCGAGAGCGCCTGGCCACCGCCTTCCATGTAGAAGCAGCCTCCGAAGTGGTAGCTCGCCCACATTCGCGCGTAGGAGAACGCGGAGGCGTCGGCGGGGAGCAGGCCGATGTAGCCCCAGAGCGTGGCGAAGACCGATTGCAGGCGTTCGTCGCGCACGTGGTCGTCCATCAACTGCTTCAGGGACTGATCCATCGACGCGAAGGCTTCCGGGCTGAGACCGCCGTCCGGGCCCGGTGCGTCGATGGCGCGGAGCGCCTGGAACAAGCTCCGGACCCCTTTGGCCTCGTGGGGATAGGCCTCGACGAGCATCTGCTCGTAGGCATCGGCCTTCGCCGGCACCTGGTGGTCGTGCTGGGGACCGACAGTGCGGTACGCGACGTCGAACTGCCGCAGCCGGAGCTGCGGCAGCACGCCGAGCTTCGAGAGCAGGTCGTACATGGTCCGCCCGGGCGCCAGGTCGCCGGTCTGGTGCAGGGCGACGTCGAAGTCGTAGACGACCTTCGTCCCGCGGACCTTGCGCAGGAAGTGGTGCGCGTAGCCGCCGGCGTAGACGTGTTGCTCGAGGACCAGGACCCGCATTCCGGAGCCCGCCAGCCGCGCCGCCGCCGACAGGCCGCCGAGTCCGGCGCCCACGACGATCGCGTCCCAGCTCCTCTCGACGTCGTTCTTCGCGTCTCTCACGAGACTCTCCTTTGCGGTGGCGGTCGTGTGTCGGGGACGGAGCCCGGTTCCCGGTCAGGGCCCGGAATCGGGGTTCGCGCGGTTCGCGACGAGCATGGCGGCGCGCATCGGATGCTCGAGATCTTCGATCGAGATTCCGTGGCGAAGCTTCCCCGCCAGGTGCAGCGACAGGATTCCGTGCAGCCCTGCCCAGAAGAGGTGAGCGACGACGTCGGGATCGCCCTGCATGAGGCCGGCTTCGATGGCCTCCCCGACCGTGTTGCGAAGCGGTAGCCAGGCGCGCTCCTCGGCCTCGCGGGTGGCGTCCGATCCCGCCGGCCGCTTGAGCTCGAACATGAGCCGGTAGGCATCGGGCTCGTCGAGCGCGAAGCGGACATACGCGTCCCCGAGGCGATTCAAGCGTTCGGGCAGATCGACCACCCCTTCGACGGCGC
This sequence comes from Myxococcota bacterium, assembly GCA_028284295.1. Lineage (GTDB taxonomy): Bacteria > Myxococcota_A > UBA9160 > UBA9160 > UBA4427 > JAJDAN01. The sequence continues at coordinate 5,401 of JANQSB010000459.1, forward strand.
GCTCCTGAGCGCACGCGAAGCGCTCGTAGGCGGCATCGCGCGCGGCCGCGAAGATCTCGGCCTTGCCGCCGAAGTAGCGGTAGGTGGCCGTGTGGCTGCGACCGAGTGACTCGGCGAGCGCGCGGAGCGTCACGCCTTCGTACCCGTGCTGGGCGAAGAGGTGCTCGGCGGCGCCCACGACGCTCGCTCGCTGCGCTTCGATCTCCTCGGTCGAGAAGGGCGGCCGTCCCATAATTTTCAGATTACATAGTTAAATTAACGATGGCAATGGATGGGGTGAGTCGCCGGCAAGTCGTTGCCTCGATTGAGGAATTCGGGCGCTCTCCTGCCCTGCCTCCGACTCGCAGGCGACGGGGGCTTCGATGGCCCTGTCGTGCGCGATGCCCAGGCAACGCTCGAGGCCCTGAAGCCGCTGCTCTAGGTCGCCGCTCGCGCGGAAGCGGGACGCGAGGCTGGCGTCCCGATGTCGGCCCCGAACGCCTACGGCGTGTACCAGATGGGTGAAGACCAGGCGCGCTCCTGGATCGTCGCGGGCACGTGCGGGGACATCGGCAGGTCGTTGCGGACCGAGTCGTAGGTCGACCAGCGCGGCGTCGGGATCTCCAGCACACGGACGTAGTAGGCGGCCGGCTGCGCCGGATCGAAGGAGGGATCGGTCCAGACCGCGCTGAGCTGACTGGAACCGATGTCGTTGGTGTAGCGGGCCGTCTCGAGATCGACCGTGTTGCCCACGGGCGGAAGCTTGCCCGTCGCAGGATCGGGCTCGCGCCCGTCCGACCAGGCGAGGTCGTAGACCTTCTCCATGGGCAAGCCGTTGGCAGGGTGCGCCCACACCTTGATGATCTGGATGCGGTCGAGGTTTCCACTCTCCGGGTCCTTCAAGGCCCAGACGGCGAAGGTCGGCGCCTTCTTGAAGCGCGGCTTGGGCGGCAGGTCGCCACCCATCGGGACTCCGTCTTCGTAGGCGTCCTCGACGAAGTCGTCGTCTTCGACCAGATCGTCGTCGAAGCCCCACCCGCCGAAGAAGCGCAGCCGGATCAGGGTGCCCGAGGTCCCGTAGGTCTCCTTCGACATCATCCCGTTCCAGATGCCCTCGCGGGTGTTCTCCTCGGCCCAGACGGCCGTCGTCCCGGCAGATCCCAGCATCGCCGTGATGCCGCCGCTCAAGCCGGGAGTCGGGTTCAGGCGCTTCTGGGGGGTGTCGTCGATGAAACCGTGTCCCCCCACGAACCCGAACTCCTCGTTCCCCGAGTAGCCCGAGTGGAAGTCCGCACCCGCTACGACGCCCATCTTGTAGGGGTTGGTCCCCAACTTCTTCTCGAGATGGAAGCCGGTTGCCAGGCCCTGTCGGAAGAACGCGCCGCGACTCTTGTCGGCCTGGATCGGGAGGTTGATCAGGTTGTCGAAGAGCTCGAACTCCGCGAACTCGTCGTTGGGGGAGAGCGCGGGATGTGCATCCGACTGGCCCTTGGTCTGCGTGATCTCGAAGAGCGGCTCGTTCTCGGCCTGGCGGCGCGCGTAGCGTGCGCTCATGGGGCCGCCCTCGAACTCGTTCTCCGAGAACATCCAGCCGTTCGAGACGTTCGAGTTGTGCGGGATCGCGAAGACCTCGATCCCCTGTTGCCGCAATCCCTCGAGATGGGTCCAGAGGTCCGCGGGATAGACCGAGTCGAACGCCGAGTAGGGGAACGGCGGAGCCTCGTCCTTGAAGAACACGTTCCGGTGCATGTTCGAGCCTCGGGGAATGGAAGTCCACTCGTAGGCGTAGAGCGTCGTGAACTTGCCGGGCTCGTAGTGCTCGTCTGCAGCTTCCACGAACGCCTGCCACATGGAGGTCCGAAGCTTTGGAGTCGCGTACTCCGGGATCGGCTCGCTCGCGAAGAGACTGGCGAGAAGCTTGCGGAAGGCGGGCCCGCCGGCCGCGGGGTCGGTCTGCCCGGCGACGATCCCGCGCGCGAAGTCCGAGTCGGCGAGCGGGCTGTCGGCGTTCCCGAACTCCTTCAATACGCCGAAGTACTCGGCGTGATCGGTGATCGCGACGAAGTCGTAGGCCGTGCGCTTCCGGATGCGCTCGCCGGTCGTCGAGAGCTGGATTTCCTCGCCCTTCGCGTAGCGGTAGGCCTCGTCCCAGGTCTGGTTCACCCCGATCGTGAAGGCATCGAAGGAGTTTCGGGTGTGGAGGTGCTCTTCGCCGAAGTAGACGTTCTTCAGCGGGTTGGGGCCTTCCCCGCCGCGGCCGGGCTCGCCGTTGGCAGCGGCGAGAGAGGGGGCGGTCAGGACGAGAACGACCAGGGAGGTGACGACACGCATGGAGAAGCTCCTCATCGCGGCGATCCGGGGACGACCTGCTGCAGGCCCGGATAGAAGTCGAGCTTCTTCACGAGCTTCGGGTCGGGGGTGTACCAGATGGGCGACGACCAGGCGCGCTCCTGGATCGCCGCCGGGAGGCCCTCCGGGATCGGGCGGCCGAGCGCCTTGGCGTCGTAGGTGCTCCATCGCGGTGTCGGGATCTCGAGCACGCGGACGTAGTAGACGGCGTGCTGGGAGGGGTCGAAGTCCGGGTCGGTCCAGACGGCGGCGAGCTGGCTGTCGCCTATGCTGTTGCGGTAGCTCGCGTTCTCGACGTCGACGGTGTTGCCGACGGGCGGGAGCTTGCCGGTCTTGGGGTCGGGCTTGCGCCCGTCGGACCAGGCGACGTCGTAGACGCGCTCGCGCGCGAAGCCGCGCTGGAACCAGCCCTTGATGATCTGGACCCGATCGAGATTGCCGCTCGCCGGATCCTTCAGCGCCCAGACCGCGAAGGTGGGGGCCTTGGCTCGCTTCGGCTTCGGCCGCAGGTCGCCACCCATCGGGACACCCGACTCGTAGGCCTGCGCGACGAAGTCGTCGTCTTCGACGAGGTCGTCGTCGAAGTCCCAGCCGCCGAAGAAGCGCAGGCGGATCAGCGGCCCCGAGGTTCCGAAGCTCTCCTTGCGCTTGATCCCGTCGAAGATGGCTTCGCGCGTGTTCTCGGGCGCCCACACGCCGGTCGCGCCGGGGGTGCCGAAGGTGAGCGCTGCCTCGCCGGCCGTCGGCACGAACCCGGAGAGGCGGCGTTCGGGGGTGTCGTCGGTGTTGCCGTGGACGCCCGTGTAGTTGTCCTCCTCGTTCACCGCGAAGCCGGTGTGCGAGTCGCCGCCCGCCACGATCCCGAACTTGAAGGGATTGGCGCCGAGGTACTCCTGGAAGCCGACGCCGTTGATCAGGGCCTGGCGGACGTAGCTGAAGTCGATCTTGCCGAGGACGCCGCCACTCCCGATCAGATGGGTGTAGAGCTCGAAGTCCGCGAACTCGTCGTGTGGCGAGAGCGCGGGGTGGGTGTCGGACTGGCCCTTCGTCTGCACGATCTCCGTCGCCACCTCGTTGAGGGCGCGACGCTGTGCCCACTTCTTGTCGATCGGCTCGCCGTAGGAGGTGTTCGGGTTGTACATCAGGCTGTTGCTGACGTTGCCGTTGTGGGGGATCGCGAAGGTCTCGTGACCCTTCTTGCGCTGCGCCTCGAGGTAGGTCCAGAGGTCCTCGGCGTTGTCGGAGTCGACGGTCGAGAAGGTCACGTCGGGACCTTCGTCGTCCCGGAAGAAGACGTTGCGGTGGAGGTTCTGGCCGAAGGGGATGGAGGTCCACTCGAACGCGATCAGGGTGGTGAAGGTGCCCGGGTCGTTGTGCTTGTTGGTGATCTCCTTGTGGCGGTCCCAGGCGGAGCGCAGGAGCTTCGGATCGTCGAAGCCCTCGGGCGAGCGCCCCGCGAGGCCCGCCCGGGCGATCAGCCCGAAGGCCTTGTTGCCGTCGGCGGGGTCACCGCTGTTGGCCAGCTTGCCGATCTCGGTCTTCGAAAGAGGGTTGTCGGGGTCGAGGGTCTGGGGCAGCAGCCCCATCAGGTAGGCGTGGTCGGTGATCGCGCACCAGTCGTAGGGCACGCGCTTCTGGACGGTCTGCCCCGTGGTCGACTTCTTCACCGGCTTGCCCTTGCAGAAGTCGTAGGCGTCGTCGGGGGTGTTCCTCACGCCCATCGCGAAGGCGTCCGGAGAGTTGGCGGTGTGCAGGTGCTGCTCGCCGAAATACACGTTGTTGAGCGGGTTCGGCTCGCCCGAGCCGCGTCCGGGCTCGCCGACGGAGTCGGCGGCGGCGGGGCTAGCCAGCGCCAGAGCCACCAGCACCGCTGCGGTCGCGAGGCTCGGAGTCGGAAGCAGGTTCATGTCAGGCACCTCCAGTCCCGGTCACGGAAGTCGTGACCCGTTGGATCGTCCAGAATGCCGCGAGGGCACCGATCGTGTACGGCGCGAGTCGCCACGAGCCCGCCGGCCGCGGGATCGGGAGCCTGCGCAAGAACGACAGGGCGCCCAGGGCAACGACCACGAAGGCCAGCTGGCCCGTCTCCACCCCCAGATTGAACATCAGGAGCGCGAGGGGGACGTCGTTGGCCGGGACGCCCACCTCGGACAGTGCCCCGGCGAAGCCCAGCCCGTGGAAGAGCCCGAAGGCCAGGGCGACGAGCCAGGGCCGGCGTGCCGTGAGCACCTCTTTTCCTTCGTTCTTGCGCACGATCTCGACCGCCAGGAAGAGGATGCTGAGTGCGATCACGGCCTCGGTGGGCGCCGAGGGCAGGTTCACGAATCCCAGGGTGGCCAGGCCGAGGGTCACGCTGTGGGCCAGGGTGAAGGCGGTCACCGTTGCCACGAGCCTTCGGAAGCCGTCCACCAGGAGCAGCAGGGCCAACAGGAAGAGCAGATGGTCGACGCCCTCGAGGATGTGGACGACCCCCATCTGCCAGTACGCCGCCGCCAGTTCCGCTCCGCCGGGCGTCTCGGGAACGACGAAGGCGGGGCTCTCGGGGCGCAGGATCGCAGAGTGCGCGACCCCGTCCGCCCCCTCGATTCTCACCAGCACGTCGATGCGCACGCCCTCGAGGCCTTCGATGACGAGGGTCTCTCCGAGGAGCGATCCGGGCGCGCTTCGGAAGAGCATGCGCTGGATTGCCGCGCCAGGTACCCGGCGCTCTCGAGCGGGGCCGATCGACTCCCAGCTCGCGGGGAAGACGGGCCGCACCCCGAGTGCGGCTCCGCCTCGCGCAGGGACCTTCCAGGTGACGTCGTAGACGCCGGGCTCGGACTCGACGATGTCGAGCAGGGCCGGGCGGATCTCGTGGGAGAAGGCACTCCCCGCCGCCAGGCAGGATAGGATCAGCAGAAGAGCCGCTCGGCCCGCTGTTCCGGGGCGAAGGAGGACCGGGGATCCCCTCACTCTTCCGGTCCCTTCGAGGCGTACTTCCCATCCGCCGGCGGCTCGACGACGATCTCGTACCGCGCGAGCAGCTTCTCGTAGTACCGGGCGTTGGCCTCTTCACGGCGCGCGTCCTGCCAGTCTCGGGCGACCTCGCTTCGCACGACCTCGAAGTCCAGGTCACGAGGCGGTGTGCGCGCGTGCACGTAGACCCAGTGGACCCCGTACCCGGAGAGCTGAGGCCCGCGCCACGAGCCGGTCTCGAGACCCTCCACGGCTCGGGCGAACTCGCTACCGAAGAGCTTCGCGAGCTCCTGCTCGGTTCGGTCGGGATAGTAGTCCTGGAGCAGGAAGCGATCGCCGAGGGCAGCCGCCCCTTCAGTCGGGGGATCCAGTGCCCGGAGCGCTCGTCCCACGCGCTCCGCGTGCGCGAAGGTGTCGTCCTCATGGAGGTCCGGGTCGACGAAGATCTGGGTGATGGTCGTCCGCCCGGGTTCCCGATAGTCCGCTCGGTGCGACTCGAAGTGGGCCCGCAACTCGTCCTCGCCGGGCTCGATGCTCTCCACCAGGTCCTGAACCAGGAACTCGAGCTTCTGGGCGAGCCGCCGGCGAACGATGACGTCGTCCTCGTCGAGTCCCATCGCCAGTGCCTCCCGGTACAGGACCGTCTCGCGGACCCGGTCGCGGATGAGGCCGGCCTCCTCGGCCGCGGTGGGCGGTCGGTTCCAGCGCTTCTGCCACAGGGCGCGCATCGACTCGATGTCCCCGGCGCTGACGACGATGCGGCTCTGCGAGCTGCCTTCTTCGCCATCGGGTCCGAGCCACGCATGCAGGCCGTAGATGGCCGCGCCCAGCAGGAGGAAGTGGACGAGCGGGTTGCGGACCACGGTGGTCAGGAGGCGAGAGGTGTCGGGGGTCGTCACGGGGTTCGGGAGAGCGTGTCGGGTCGTCTCGGGGGGCGGATGCTACGTCCGGGTCGTTCCCGGAGCTTCAGAAGTCGATCACCAGGCGTATGCCCGGCACGATCGCCAGGTCGGTTCCCTTGGCTTCGCTCTGGATGAGCTGGAGGTCCGGCGTCAGGTGGAGCCACTGGTTGAGCGCGATGTTGTAGTAGATCTCGACGCCCCAGGTGTCCCGCAGGTCGGCGACCGGTGAGACCAGATCCTTGTAGTCGTTGGACAGCCAGTTCTTCCAGGCGGCGACGCCCATCCGATCGTCGCCTCGGGAGGGCAGGATGCCGAACGCCTCGATGGCGCCGAAGAGGTGGTACTGCGCGAACTGGGGGTCGTCGGGCCCCACGGTTCCCCCGACGAAGAAGGTGACCTTTCGTCCGGGGTCCTCCTCTGCCTGCCAGAGGACCTGTTTGATGTACATGGCGACGTCCCAGGGTCGCTTCTCGTTGGTGGAGGTGATGCCCTGTCCGGGGATGACCGTCCAGTCGCGCGGATCGTTGGAGGCCTGCTTGCGGGTCGAGCCGGCGGCGAACACGAGGAAGAAGCCGGGCTTGTCCTCCAGCTTCCAGAAGAAGCGGTGGAATCCGGCCAACCAGACCCCGTCCTCGAAGGAGTCCTGCAGGGTGCCCCAGTTGTCCGACACGCCCTCGGTGCCCGTGGCGAGGAAGCCGCTCTCGATCGCCCCGTACTCCTGGTTGACGGTCGCCGCGATTCCGCCGTAGAGCGACAGGCCATCGACGGCGCCGAACCAGGGCAGCGCGGTGACCAGAGCGTTGACGTTCCAGAAGCCTTCCTGGCCGTAGCCGACGATCTCCGGAAAGAAGCCGTGCACGGTATCGATCACGTCGAGCTTGCCCAGGCTGACCAGGGCGAGGCGGTCGTAGAAGAACGGAAGGTACTGGGTGACGGTGAGTCCCGTGACGTCGGTGCCCGTGTACTTGCCCGGCAGCGGCATCAGCATGCCCGCGTTCTGCAGTGCGAACGCACCCACGTTCTGGCCGAGCCCCTCGCCGAAGCGCGTCCGGGCGTGCATGTCGACCCGCAGGCCTTCCCACATGCCGAAGAGCTTCCGCAGATCCAGGTTGACGCGGTAGTCCATCGTTCCGCCGTAGGCACTGCTACGCGTGTTGCCGCCGTCGGCGACCCACTGGCCGTACTGGGCGAGCCGGAAGTGGGGGTCGATGCCGTGCTCCTGCAGGCGGGTGCGCCAGCCCTCCCAGTCGCCGGTGAGCAGCTCGCGTTCCCAGACGGCCTTCATCTGCTCCAGCGGGGTCTGCTCCGCCGCCGGCTCCGCTTCTTCGGCTGCCGCGGACGTCGCTGCGAGCGCCAACGCCAACGGGAGCAGCGCGTTGACGATGGCACGCCAGGTCGCGGCGGTAGCGGTGCGGACGGACATGAGTGCGGGGCCCGTCCGGCTCAGCTGCCGCCGAGCAGCGGCGACTGTACCAGCGAGGGGATCACCGGGATGATGTTCAGCTTCAGCAGCGCTCGCTTGCCGTAGTCGTCCTGGCTGACCACCGAGTACTCGGCTCCGACCTGGAACTTGACCGGCATCTTCCCGAACTTGGTCGTCTTGGTGACGAGCAGGCCGATCGGCACGTTCCAGCGATTCCCGCTGTCGGCCTGGTAGTCGTAGGTGATCGAAGGGTTGAAGCCGACCTGCCAGGCGTCCGGGAGATTCAGGAACGCGAAGTAGAGAAGGCTCATGTTGCTCGCGTTTCGCACCTCGTTGTTCTTGTCGCCGCGCGACGCGATCTTCCAGAAGTATTGCGGAAAGACGCCGAACACGTAGTCCTTCGTCTTGTACCCGAGGACCGCCGCGGGTCCGAGCTGCCACTGCTGCCGCCCCAGGGCGTCGTTGGTCGAGGTCGGGAGGGTGAAGGTGGGGCCCAGGCCCACGATCCAGTTCTGACCGAGCGGCGGGGACACGAGCAACGGGAGGAAGGTGTCTCCGATGCCCGTGTCGTAGTTGGTCTTGTCCGGTCCGTCACCGCGGGGCTGGGTCCAGACGAAGGGGATGGTCGGGCGGGTAATCAGCTTCCAGTCGTCGCCGTAGAGGGGAAGCGGCAAGATCGGCTGGAAGAGCGTGGCCGAGCCCGGCTTGTCGTTCCCGCGTTGGCCGTTTCCGTCGAAGAAGGAGACGTCGAACTCGGTGAAGAGCGCCCAGATGTTGCCGATCGGGTTGCTGAGCTCTGCGCCGACGGCAGCGAGGTCCTCGTGCGGATCGTCTCCCTCTTCGGCGGCCTGGGCTCCCCCGGACAGCGTTGCCAGGAGCAGGGTCGCCAGGACCAGGCCCGCCAGTCTCCCGGTTCCGCCGCGCTCGGGAAACGCGATCATCCAGTCGTCCTCCTCGACGTCGGTCAACCCGCAGTCCGGTGTCATCCGTCGCTAGGTGCCGTCTTGCGGATACTAGGCTGGCCGGTGCTCCGAGATCCATCGGTAGGCACCACTTGGCCGCAAATGGCAAGTGCCAGCCCGTCGGCAGCCGTGGCCTGTCGCCCCGAGGCACTCGCCTGCCTCTGCGCTTGCATGGCGTTCCCAAGGCCACACGTGGAAGCCCACGGACCGCGCGCGCGGGTCGTTCCGATCGAGTCGGAAGGCGATCGGCGGCTATGCTGCGACCCGTTCGCCGGTCCGAAAGCTGCTCGAGGGGGCAATGGCATGAGAGTCGAAACAGCGGGAAGCAGGACGGCCGTGTTGCTGGGAGTGCTGGCCTCCCTGCTTCTCGCGGCGTCCACGCAGGCCGGCGACCAGCCCAACATGGTCGTCATCTGGGGCGACGACATCGGCCGCGACAACCTGAGTGTCTTCAGCAAGGGCATGATGGGCTACCGCACGCCCAACATCGACCGGATCGCCGAAGAGGGCACGCTGTTCACCGACTACTACGCCGAGCAGAGCTGCACCGCGGGCCGATCGGCCTTCCTCACCGGTCAGTCGGTGTTCAGGACCGGCCAGAGCAAGGTCGGCATGCCCGGGGCCAAGCAGGGGCTCAGCGGAAAGGACCCGAGCATCGCGACCCTGCTCAAGCAGCAGGGCTACGCCACCGCCCAGTTCGGCAAGAACCACCAGGGTGACCGCAACGAGTACCTGCCGACGGTGCACGGCTTCGACGAGTTCTACGGAAACCTCTACCACCTGAACGCCGAAGAGGAGCCGGAGCAGCCGGACTATCCCGCGGATCCCTCCTTCCGGCAGCGCTACGGCCCGCGTGGCGTGCTCCACTGCTTTGCCAGCGACAAGTACGACAAGACCGAGGATCCGCGCTTCGGAGTCGTGGGCAGGCAGCGCTGCGAGGACACCGGCCCTCTCACGAAGAAGCGGATGGAGACCATCGACGACGACGTCGTCGAGCGTTCGCGTGATTGGATCCGTGCCCAGAGTCAGGCCGGAAGGCCCTTCTTCGTCTGGGTGAACTTCACGCACATGCACTTCCGGACCCACGCCAAGCCCGGGAGCCTGGGGCAGGCCGGGCCGATGCAGAGTCCCTACCACGACACGATGGTCGACCACGACGGGCACGTCGGGTCGATCCTCGACCTGCTCGACGAGCTGGGCATCGCCGACGACACCATCGTGATGTACAGCACGGACAACGGTCCGCACCGCAACACCTGGCCGGATGCCGGCACCTCGCCCTTCCGCAACGAGAAGAACACGGGCTGGGAGGGTGGCTTCCGCGTCCCCGCCATGGTGCGTTGGCCGGGGAGGATCCCGGCGGGGCGCGTTTCGAACGAGATCATGTCCCACCTGGACTGGGTGCCGACCCTGCTGGCGGCCGCCGGCGAGCCCGAGGTCAAGAAGAAGCTTCTGGGTCGCCACAAGGCGAACGGCAAGAAGTACAAGGTCCACCTGGACGGCTACGACTTCCTGCCGTACCTGACGGGGAAGGCGCAGCGGGGTCCTCGCAAGGAGTTCTTCTACTTCTCCGATGACGGAGACCTGCTGGCGCTGCGATACAACAACTGGAAGGTGCACTTCATGGTCCAGGACCAGGAGGGCACCCTGGAGATCTGGCAGCGCAGGTTCCGAGGCCTCCGCATCCCCTACGCGTTCAACCTGCGGACCGACCCCTACGAGCAGGCGACGGTGACGTCGAACACCTACTGGGACTGGTACATCGACCACGCCTGGATCCTGTATCCTCTTCCAGACGTAGTGGGCGGATTCCTCGGTACCTTCAAGGACTACCCGCCGCGTCAGGAGGCGGCCTCGTTCACGATCGACCAGGCTCTCCGCGCACTGCAGGCAGGCAATCGCAAGTAGGGAAGGCGGCTCCGAGGAGCCGGGCAGCGGGGAGGATCCGGTGGGAACGAGCTGGACCTTCACGAGCCTGACGCTGGCCCTGGCGGTCATGGGGCTTCAGTCGCTCTCGTGTGCCGCCCTGTCGGGCGACGCGAGCGCGGTACCGCAACGCAAGATGACGACTCCCGTTCCGGAGTCCATCACCACACCCGATCAAGTCGAGACCTCCATCGGCACGCTGGAGTTCTTCGACGGTGTGCCGACCGACGAGACCGTCTCCCGGCTCTACGACAACCTCGATCGCATGCGCGGCGTGGACGTCTTCCTCCGGGGGCTGCCGGCCGCTTCGATGTATCGCATGCGCGTGGGCAACGCGGCGGCGGGGGCGGATCGGCCGAACCGGGTGGCGATCTTCGAGGACATGCTCGACTCGAAGTCCTTCTACCTGACGGCGAACACCTCCACCCTCTATGCCTTCACGTTCACCGACCTGGCCCACGACGGCCCGACCGTCGTCGAGCTGCCGGCCGGGATGCTGGGCGCGCTCAATGATGCCTGGTTCCGCTACGTCGGCGATTTCGGTCCCTTCGGGCAGGACGCGGGCAAGGGCGGCAGCTACCTGATCCTGCCGCCCGGGTACGACGGCGAGGTGCCCGAGGGGTACTTCGTCCTCGAGCCGAGAACGAACAGGAACTGGCTCTTCCTGAGAGCGATGACGAAGCAGGGTGTCGAGGCGGCGATCGAGAACGTCAAGTCGCACTTCAAGGTGTATCCCCTGGCCGAGCGGGAGAACCCGCCCGAGACCTTCTTCGTGAACGTCTCGGGCGAGAACTACAACACGATCTCGCCGAACGACTTCGGGTTCTACGAAGACCTGAACCAGGTGATCCAGGAGGAGCCGACAGCCGCGACGGATCCCGAGCTGCTGGGCCTGCTGGCGTCGGTCGGCATCGTCAAGGGCAGGCCCTTCGAGCCCGATCCGCGGATGAAGGAGCTCTTGACCGAGGCCGTGGCGATCGGAAACGCGACCGCGCGCGCCATCGTCTGGAGTCCCCGGATGGAGGGGGCGAAGCTCTTCGAGGGAAGCGCCTGGAACCTGGCCTTCGTGAATCGCGACGTCTTCTTCGAGGTGGATGGCGCGCGCAATCTCGAAGCCATTCCGATGTTCTACTACCCCTACACCGCGGTGACGCCCGCGATGGCCAGACCGCGCCTCGGAATCGGCTCCGACTATGGAATCGCCTTCCGGGACAGCGAGGGTCGCGCCCTGGACGGCTCGAAGACCTACAAGCTGCGGCTTCCGGCAGACGTCCCAGCGAAGAACTTCTGGGCCGTCACGATCTACGACGCACAGACCCGCTCGCAGCTGCAGACCGATCAGCAGTTCCCGACCGTCGGCAGTCAGAGCGATGGGTTCGTGGAGAACGGCGACGGCTCGCACGATGTGTACTTCGGTCCCGAGGCTCCGTCCGGCCGGGAAGCGAACTGGCTGCAGACGATCCCCGGCAAGAGCTGGTTCACGATCCTGAGGATCTACGGGCCCCTGCAACCCTGGCTCGACCAGACCTGGCGCCCCGGCGAGCTCGAGCTCGTCGAGTAGAGGCGCGATCCCCCGGCGCATGCTTCAAGCGCGTGCGGCGGGGCTGCGGTTCCGTCTGGTCTCTAGCGCTCTCTACCCACGCGACGTCGTGCTCGACCGAGGCGCCCGCTCGAAGCCTGTTCCCCGGGGGATGAATTCGCAACATTGAATGCGGGAAAATTTCCCGCTATTACTGGGGTCATCGCGCGACCCCGACGGCCGCGCAGACGAGGAGAACCCATGGAACCCAGACCCCTTCGCTCCCTGGCCGCCTGGTGGATCGCAACCGCCCTGGCGTGCTTCGTACCGGCCGTACTGCAGGCCAGCCCCCTTGACCGGGATGCCTCCGACGAGGCGCTCGCGCGGAGCTTCCTGCTCGCCCAGGCCGATCTCCCGGACGCCGACGACGACGTGGATGACGACGTCGACGACGACGCGGATGACGATGTCGACGACGACGCGGATGACGACGTCGACGACGACGCAGATGACGACGTCGACGACGACGTGGACGACGATGTCGACGACGACATGGACGACGACGACATCGATGACGACGTCGACGACCTGGACGATGACGCCGACGACGACTTCGACGACCTGGACGACGACGACTTCGACGACGACGAGATCGACGAAGACGACGACGACATGGACGATGACATGGACGACGACGACGGCATGGGCGACGGCGACGACATGGACGACGACGACGCTGGGGACGACGACTGAGTGGACCTTCGTGAGGAGACCGCGCGGACTTCGCCCGCGCGGTCTCCTCGGCCTTTCACCTCTTCGACCGATCCACCGAGGAACCCCCGTGCGCCGAGAACGAAGCTGGCTCTCCCTCCTTCCTGGTCTTCCCTGCCTCCTGCTGCTCGCGCCCTCGGTTGCCGCGGAGCCTGACGCGCCGCCCGCCTGGTACCGCGGCAAGCTCGACTTCAACACGGGCTTCGACTACCGCACCGGCGACTACGGGCGCCGCGACGACACCGACATCCTCTTCGTGCCCTTCTCGCTGCGCTACCGCTTCCAGGAGCTGCCGGCCATTCCCGAGCGGGACGAGTTCCGGGTGAGGCTCTCGATCCCCTACCTGCGGGTGAAGGGTCCCGAGCGTGGAAACGCCTCTCCCGGCTCGCGTGGGACCGACGAGGGGGCGGGCGATCTGAGCCTCCGCTTCACCTACGTCCACCGCCCGGATTACAGCGATTGGGCACGCACCTGGCTGCCCCACATCTACCTCTCGCAACGGATCAAGTTCCCGACGGCCAGTGAGAGCAAGAACCTCGGGAGTGGCGAGTTCGACTTCACCACCGACCTGGCCCTGCGCAAGATCATCCGGCTCAGGCGCTCCCCCTACTTCCGCTACCTGAAGCCCTTCGTGAGAGTCGGATACAAGGTCGCCGGCGAGCCCTCCGGCGAGCGGCGCGACAACGCCTGGCGCTTCGGGGTGGGATCTTCCCTGGCGGTCACGCGCAAGCTGGACCTCGGGCTCCGCTACTCGTTTCGCGAGAGCACGATCCCCGGTCGCGGCGACTTCGAGATCGTGTCTCCCTACCTCGTCTACCGCTTCACGGACTGGCTGCGGGTCACTCCCTACGCGACCTTCGGGGTTTCGACGCGCTCGCCCGACTGGGGAACTGGAATGGTGATCCGACTGACGCAACCGATCGAGTGACTCCTCCCGAGACACCGATGCGATCGAGGGCCGTCCTCCGGGCGGTCCGTTCGATCCTGAGGCCCCTGGCGCGCTTCCTCATCTCCGAGCAGATCCCGCTCGCGGCGGTGGTCGAGATGCTGAAGTCCACCCTCACCGAGGAAGCCGAGAAGGGCTTCGCCCTGCCCGACAAGCCGCCCTCGGACAGCCGCATCTCGCTGCTGACGGGAGTGCACCGCAAGGACGTTCGCAGGCTGCGAGCGCTCGACGAGCAGCTCGGCGAGGCATCCGAGCTGCGCACCTCGCTCTCGGCGCGCCTGATCGCCGACTGGAACGCGTTGCCCGAGTTCGTCGACGACGAGGGCATCCCGCTTCCTCTCTATCGCAACGCGAGTCGCGGCCGGCCTTCCGTGCGGGACCTGGCCGAGACCGCCGGCACCGACATCCGTCCCCAGGCCACGATCGACGAGTGGCTGCGCCAGGGCATCGTGGAGATCGACGACGAGAACCGGATCCGGCTCAAGCAGGATGCCTTCGTTCCGGAGCACGACTTCGAAGAGAAGATGCAGTTCTTCGAGCGCAACCTCGCCGAGCATCTGGCGGCCAGCGTCTCGAACATGAGCGGGGAACGGGAGCCGTTCCTCGACCAGGCCGTGTACTACGCCGGAATCAGCGCTGCGTCCGCCGAGCGCCTGGCCCGTCGCGCGAGAGAGCTTGCGATGCGTGCCCTGCGCACGCTGAACCGCGAGGCGAGTGCGCTCCAGACCGCCGACCGCGGGCGCGACGACGCGAAGGAGCGCGTCCACTTCGGTGCCTACTTCCACCGCGCCCGCGAGGACGCGAGGCCGGGCGATGACGAGTAGGCTTCGGCTCGGCCCCCGGACCCGGGTCGTCGCGGTCGCCGTCCTGCTGCTGATCCCGGCTGGCGCGGGCCCCCTGCGCGCCGAGGAAGCCGGATGCGCGCCGCCCGAAGCGACGCGCTCGTACACGGCTGCGTCGGACGAGCGCGGGATGGGCGGCACCGGGGCCCGCCGCGACCCCGGAGAGCTCTCCGGCGAGGACCGGGGCATGGGCGGAACCGGGATCTTCGGCACCGTTACGGGCTTCGGAAGCCTCTGCGTCAATGGGCTGCGAGTCGTCTATGACGGACGGACCCCGGTGACGCAATCGGGCCGCGACGTCGATGCGCGCGAGCTGCGCGCGGGTCAGAGTGTCTGGGTCGAGGCGTCGGGAGGCGTTGCTTCGTTGCGCGCCGAGCGAATCTCCCTCGCTCCGGCGCTGTCGGGTCCGGTGACGGAGCTGGCGGACGGCCGCATCTCGGTCATGAACCAGCGCATCGAGCTCGAGGCCGGGCTGCAAGGAGAGCCCGACCTCCTGGCACCGGGGCGCTTCGTCACCGTCCACGGTTTGCGTGACGCCCGGGGGGTGGTGCGGGCGACCCGGATCGAGCGGGCAAGGCCCGGGTCTCCGGCGAGCCTCACCGGGCGGGTCACGACCACGCCGGGCGGCGAATGGGGTGTCGGCTCCACGCGCGTGCGCGCTCCGGGCGTACCCACCGCGGGCTCCTTCGTA
>JANQSB010000464.1 GCA_028284295.1 Myxococcota bacterium
CGCCTACGCGGCGGACGTGTCGCTGCACGCGCTGCGCAAGACAGGCGCGGGCCTCGACTACCTGGCCTGGCGACGCGACCCGGAAGCGTCGAAGGCCGCCGACCGCAAGCGGCTGGCCCGGCGGCTCGCGAAGCTCGCCACCGAGCAGGTCGCCCTCGGTCGCAGCTTCCGCAAGCTGTGGCGCGCGCGCAGCTACGAGTCGAACCTCGACCGCAACGAACGCCGTCTGAAGAAGTCCGTCCAGGGACTCAAGTCGGCCGCGAAGGCCGTCGGGCGCAACCGTCCCGAGCCCGCGCCCGAGCCCCGCAGCCTGAACCCCGTGGAGGTGCTGCGCGCCATCCGCTCCTCGTACGAGGACTGATCCCGCCGCTACTCCGCCGCCGAGTCCGTCAACCGGGAGTCCCGGCTGCGCGGCTCGTCGACGTAGAAGAGCACCACCAGCACCGCGGCGAGCTGGAACGCGATCCCCGTGCCGAAGAGGACCTCGTGGGGGAAGGCGAGCAGGATCGCCGCGCCCAGCAGCGGACCGATGGCGCCCACGAGCTCGGACGAAGAGTTCGCCACGGCGATGCGCAGCGGCAGGTCCTCCCGCTGGCCGAACTCGAGCACCATGTTCTGGGCGGACATCATGAAGCCGCCCAGTCCGGCGCCGATCCCGAAGAAGGCCGCCGCGAAGCCCAGGGTGCTTCCGGTCACCATCAGCAGCACGGCCGAAGCCACCCAGGTGGCGATGGAGGCGAGGAACACCAGACGGAAGCCCGTGCGGTCGGCCATCCAGCCCCAGGGCAGGTTGATGGTGCTGTTGGCGAGCAGGAAGCAGGGCGTCAGGATGGCGAGGTTCTGCGCCGTGCTGCCGCCCAGGGCGCGGTCCGCGTAGACGAAGTAGAAGGGCACGGCCATGCGCCCCATGGTCGCGAGCGCACGGGCGAGGAAGTAGAGGGTGAAGCCCCGGTCCGCACGCAGCAGGGCCGGCAGCTCGCGCAGCCGGTCTCCCACGCCCTTCGCCTCGCGCACCCGCGGTGGCTCGGGCTCGCGCACGCCCAGCAGCATCGCCAGGCCGAAGGTCGTCAGCACGAAGGCCAGCAGGAAGGTCGTCGCGTAGCCGTTGCCGAGGACGTCCGGCTCGACGAGGTAGCGCCCACCCAGGAAGGCGACGGCCGACGCCGTCAGCCCGCCCAGGCAGTTCCGCAGTCCCAGCAGGAAGCCCCGTCGCTCGACGGGAATCACCTTGGACATCAGGAACGAGAAGATCACCCCCTGCATGCCCATGAAGAAGCCGAAGCCCGTGATCAAGACCCAGACGGCCCAGACCGCGAGCTCGGCGGGCAGGAAGAAGCCGGCCAGGGCGATGCCCAGGACAGTGAGGCGCATGGTGCCGCCCACCAGGAAGCCCACCGGTAGCACGCGCTTGCGGTGCTCGATCGAGGTGGCCCCCAGGATCGGGGACAGGAACATCCCGAAGGCCTGGAGCGCACGCGCGATACCGATCGCCAGCTCGCCCCCGGTGATCGAGAACAGGTAGGCGGGCAGGAAGGTGGGCGCGTTCAGCAGGCGGAAGCCCGTCTGGCCCAGGAGGCCGTGGCACAGGTGCGCGACGTAGTTGCGGCGAAGGTCGCGAAGGACCCGGGCCTGGTAGGCCGACTCGGCGTCGGCCGCGGAACGCGGTCCCGGATCGGCGTCCCGGGCCGCCTCGGCGCTCAAGCCCGCACCAGCACGCGGCGCGCGATGCCCGCCAGGTAGACGGAGCCGGTCACACACAGCAGCTCGTCCGCCGGCAGGGAGACGCGTGCCTCGGCGATCGCCTGCTCGGGGTCTTCGACGCTGCGGACGTCGACCTTCGTTCCGGCCGCAGCCGCGCGAGCGCGAATGCGGGCGGCCACGTCGGACGGATCGATGGCACGGATCGGCTCGGCACGCGTCACGACGACCTCGTCGGCGACCGGCAGCAGCCGGTCGACGATGCGGTCCAATGCCTTGTCGAGCCCCACCGAGACCACGAAGCGACGTCGGCCGACGGGCAGCGAAGCCAGCCAGTCCACGAGACCGCGAACCGACTCGGCGGTGTGGGCGCCGTCGACGACGACCCAGGGCTCCCGGCCGAGCACCTCGATGCGACCGGGCAGCCGAACCCCGGCCAACGCGCGGCGGCCCGCCTCCGCGAGCGCCTCGTCGTCGTGGCAGCCGAGTGCGCGAACGGCCGCCACGGCGAGCGCGGCGTTGTCGAGCTGGTGCCGGCCGGGCACCGGGAGCTCGCCCTCGAAGCCGAAGCCGTCGGCGAAGCGCAGCGCAAAGGACTGACGAAGCGCGTCCCCGCCGCGCGACTCGATCTCGAAGTCGCTTCCCAGCGCCTCGAGCGGGGCGTCCAGGGCAGCGGCCCGCTCGACGACGACCTTGGCGGCCTCCGGCACGAGCCGCCCCATCACGCAGGGAACCCCGGGCTTCAGGATGCCCGCCTTCTCGCCCGCGATCTCGGTCAGGGTCTCGCCGAGCTTGTCGGTGTGCTCGTACTCGATGCTGGTCACGCCGCAGACCGCCGGCACGGCGACGTTGGTCGAGTCGAGGCGCCCGCCGAGCCCGACCTCGAGCACCGCCCGGTCGACCCGGGAGCGTTCGAAAGCCAGCAGGGCAGCGGCGGTGGTGGCGTCGAAGAACGAAGGCCAGAGACGCGAGTCCTCGACCCGCATCGCGTCCACGTGCGGCCGGATCTCGGAGACCACCGCCGCCAGCAGCTCGCCGGAGAGCTCCGCACCGTCGAGACGGAAGCGCTCGGTCCAGCGCTCCAGATGCGGCGAGGTATAGGTGCCCACCGACTCACCGAGCGCGAGCAGCAGCGCCTCCACGAGCAGCGCCGTCGAGCCCTTGCCCTTCGAGCCCGCCAGGTGCACGACCGAGAGCCGCCGCTCCGGATTGCCCAGCCGCAAGAGCAGCGACTCGATCGCCTCGAGACCGAAGCGCGCATAGGAGACGCGCGGCTGGCGCTCGCGGTTGATCAGGCCGTCGAGCCATTGCTCGGCCTGTTCGGTGTTCATCTCCGCCTGGACTCCCTCTGCCAAGCCGTCGGTCGGGTGTGACCGGCGCCGAAACGACGAGAGGCGACCCCCACGCCGGGGACCGCCTCTCGGAGCTCCGTGTGCCGGGTCGAGTCGGCGCTACTGGACCAGGTACTTCTGCCGAGAGCGGTACTGCTTGACGGCGTCGCTCGTGGACTCCGTCGCCGGGAAGAAGTACTTCACGGCGTGGCCGCACTCCTGGCAGATCTTGTAACAGAACTTGAAACCCTCGACCTCGCGGACGCTGCCGACGCTGATCCGATTGTCGTCGGTGCAGCAATCCGACGGCCGCGGCGGCGAGACGATCTTCCGCGGGTAGTCGTTCTTCGGGTTCTCCGCCTCGGAGTAGTGGATGATGTTCTTGGTGAGGCGGTGCGAGCGCTCGTCCGAGTGCTTCTTGCGGATGTTGCTTCCGATTCTTCTCAACTGCGGTTCCCCATGACGTTCTCCCCGGCTCGCAGGTGGGCCAGGAGTTCGGTTCGGTCCTCGTATCGGGTCTGGCAGGGCGCGCCGTCGGCTACCAGCAGACGTCCTCGCCCTCTCGCTTGCTCTGCTTCTCCGCGTCCTTCGAATCGTCTGTCTGGCGGCGCTGGAAGCGCCAGCAGGACGGAGCTGCGCGTTCCGTACCCACCTGCTGCGCTCTGCTCTTCCGTGCTCTCTCCACCCGTGCTTCCGCCGGAGCCCCTCGAGCCCAGGTGCACGCAGGTGCTCCCGAGGCCGGCGTCGCCCGACTCGTGCTCGGCGCACACACGGGCTAGCTCTGTGAGTGCCACCTCCGTCTCGAGCGTGTCGAAACCCGCTACCCGATCTCGGATCCGTTGCACCTTCGGTGCGGGCTCCTCACGGGGATCGACATTGCCGATCACGTGCACCCCGGGTGCCAGCGTGTGGAGCCGCGGGCGGTCCCGGTAGACCACGTGAAAGGCCTGGTTGCCGTCGGCCACCAGGCACTGGAACGGGTTGTAGGTCTCCTCGGGCAGCGCCTTCAGCATGTCCGCCGCGAGAGCCGCCGTCGGCTGTCGCAGCGCGTCCATGACGATCCATCCTCTCGAACGCCGCTGGGGGTCCGGGGATTCGCAACGCAGGTTCGTGACCGCAGCGAAGACCGAATCCTCGTTGACACCCAGCCAGGTCCCCCCCGCCCGCAGATCCAACGGAGCCAGCACCCGCCGCCCGTCGAGCTCTCGAATCGCCGGCCCTTCTGCGGGACGGTCGAAGTACTCGTCTCGATTCGCCGCGACGATCAGGGACGCGTCCTGGCTCGGGCGCTGACCCGGATCGCCCCGGTGGATGGCGATCAGCGTGCACACGGATGGCTCTCTGCGGAGCTCGGAGGAGGCCCGGGAAGCTAGCGGAGACGCGCGCCCGATGCAAGGGAAAAATGAAGAAAAGCAGGGACTTACCGCTTCTGCGACGCATGGCCGGAAGGCTCGTGAGCGGGTCGTGAGGGGCCCGAACGACCTTCCGGGCCGGATGAGGGGCGCGCCCGAGGGGAACCCGGCCCGAGCGATGCCCGGCCGGGTCGTCGGGTCCGGGGCTGGATCAGGCCCCGACCAGCCGCAGGGCCGGTCGGTCCTCGGCCTCGGGACCGCGGCTCCAGCCCCGCTCCTCGTGTGCCTGGTCGGCCTTCTCCGCCGCCTCGTGTCGGCTCATCTCGAGGCCGTAGTGGGCGAAGACGTCTCGGAGGGGCTCGAAGTTCTGCTCGATGGTCTGGCGGACCGAGCGGAAGCCGTGTTCGACCGCCTCGGCCCGCTTCCAGAAGGCCAGCGGGTTCAGGGCGAAGAACTCGGCCTCGGCCTCGCGCGGCTCGAGCAGCACGATGTCGCCCTGGAAGCGGTCGTCCGCCAGGTAGCGCTGCATGGCGAGCTTCAGGCGCGAGTGCAGCAGGGTCCGCATCACCTGGTTGAGCACCACCTTGAGCCCGCGGTCGGAGAGGTAGCGCCCGTTGGCGAAGTAGCGCCCGCCGTCCTCGTCCATCGAGGCGTCGGCGGCCTCGTTGAAGAAGGGCCGGAACGGGTTGTAACAGATGATCAGGTCCGCACCCTTCTCGATCGACACGTCGATGTTGGCGGTGTTGCGCACGCCACCGTCCACGTAGTCGACGCCGTTGATTCGAGCGGGCCGGAAGAAGCCCGGAAGGGCGGTCGAGGCCTGCATGGCCTGGGAGATCGTGACCTCGGCGTTCTCGTCCGCCCCGAAGATCACGCGCTCCGCCGTGTCGAGATTGCAGGCACTCAGGAAGAGCTGCCGCTTGCGCTGCCGGTTGAAGGCGCGGAAGTCGTTCGGCATCCCGATCTTCTCGAGCCCGCGGCGCATCCAGCGCTCGAGAGGCGCGTTGTCGAAGATGCCGGAGGGGAAGTGGTTGGTGAGCGCCGGCAGCGACCGCTTCGGCGAGGTGTGGTCGATGATGCCGATCGCCAGCTGCTCGAGCGCCGTGTAGCTGCGCTCCTTGAGGAATTTGCGAGCGTGTTCGCCGAGATGGTCCGAGAGGGTCGGCAGGTTGCGCAGGAAGTCGGCGGTGATGCCCGGGAGGTAGGTCGCGATGTCGTACGCGAACTTCGCCGGTCGACCGACGAACTCACCCACGTTGGGGTAGTAGAAGTCGATCGGGCGCAGCTGGTCGAACTGCTCGCTCGATCCCTCGAGCACCTGGACCATCTCGTCGGGGTCGATGCCGGCGGCCAGCGGGACCGCCAGCACGGCGCCAGCGGACAGCCCCACGTACATGTCGAGGTCGTCCACGCCGCGTCCGACGAAGTAGTCGTTCAGCGCCTTGAGGCCGCCCACCTTGAAGGCGCCGCCGGAGACTGCGCCGCCAGCCAGGACCAGAGCGATCCGGGGATTCCGCCGCGGCGGCTGTCCCTTGCTCTTTCGGATCAGCGTGAGGCCCACGCAACCTCCCTCGTTTCGACTCGCATCGGCAACTTCGGGCCGGCAGGAGAGCCCGCCGACCCATTCGGGGGGGTTCGAACGCGACCGCAGCCTCGAGCGCGGATTCGGGCGCTTTCGCTGCGATGCGTCAAAGGGTAGGCGCCGATCGGCCCTCCGTCTACCGGACGCATTTTCGCAGCAGCGGGCCGGAAGCGGACTCCGAGTCCGCTTCCGGGGTGCTAGAGGTGGTCGGGAGCCCCCGGTCGGGGATGGCGCAACGCGTTGAGACGCAGCGGTGTCCCAGACCGCGCGGCCCTGCTGTCGCGAGGCCCGCAAAGCTCGTAGACTGGTCGGGCCCGTACACGGTGAGACGACCTCATCCATGCGTTTCCAAAGCAGATTCCGGCTTCGCGCGACCCTCTTGGCGGGGCTCGTGGCGATCCTGACGGGCGTGGCTCCCGCGGGGTCTGCCCAGGAAGACGTCGATCCGTCCCTGCTCGACATGGAGGGCCTGGAGCTGCTGCGCGCCCTCGAAGAGCAGGAGCAGCAGCCGGAGCCCGAGGAGACCGACGAGGCCCAGGCCAGCCCGGCAGCGTCTGCCGAGGAGCAGGCCGCCGAGCAGGAGCGGCTGCGCAACGAGGCCCGGCTGAAGGCGCTGATCGACGAGCAGGAGCAGCTTCGCAGCGCTCTCGCCGAGCCCTCGGAAGGCACCGGCGCGGCCGAGCTCGGCGACGCCAGCCCCCGGGTCGCACCGGGTCCCCCGGCCGAGCGCGAGCTGCCGCCGGCCATCTTCGACCGCGAGAACGAGTCCATCGAGCGCGGCACCTGGGGCAATCGCAAGCGCTTGAAGGTCGTGAAGCTCACCCTCGACGCCGACGGGGACGGCGTTCCGGAGCTGACCCGCTACCTGGACCGAGAGAGCGAGCTCCAGATCCGGCGGGAGGAGGACCGCAACTACGACGGCGTGATCGACGCCTGGAGCGACTACGAGTGGGGCGAGATCGTCGCCCGGGTGCTCGACAGCAACGACGACGGCAACCCCGACGTGTGGGAACGCTATGAGAAGGGCCGCATGACCCGCCGCGAGATCGACCGCGACGACGACGGCGTCCGCGACGCGTTCTACCGCTACGAAGGCGACTCCCTCGCCGAGGAGCGCCACGACTCGAACAACGACGGAAGCGTCGACCTGATCATCCTCTACGAAGACCGCCTGCGCGTCAGCGCAGAGGAGGACCAGGACCGCGACGGGCGCATGGACACCTGGACGACCTACATCGCCGTGGGTGGCGAAGAGGTCGTGGCTCGCATCGAGCGAGACACCCGCGGCGAAGGCACGATCACCGTGGTGGAGCTCTTCGACACCGAGACGGGGCGGGCGGTCATCGCGCGCAAGGACGAGGACGTGAACGGCGACGGCCAGATCGACGTGGTCTCGATCTACGAGTCGGGCCGGCTCGTGCGTCGCGAGATCTCGGACCCGTCGCTGATCGAGCTCTGACCCCGGCTCTGGCAGGGCCTAGGGCTCTTCGGCCTCGATCACGACCTTCTTCTGCTGTCGCGCGCGGAACGACTGGATCCGCTTGCGCTCGATCAGCTTCAGGAGCTCCTTGTTGCGCTTCTTGATGCGCTCGAGCTCCAGCGCCAGCTCCCGCTCGGACAGCCCGCTCTTCTCGAAGTCGAGATCGAGCTCGACGCTGTGCTCGCCGCCGTCCGACGCCAGGGCCGTGACCTGCAGCTTGTTGGCACCCTCGCGCACCGGCACGAAGGCCGAGAAGGTCCCGTCCGGTGCCAGCTGCACGTCGTAGGAGATCTCGCTGGTGGTCAGGTTCGTGATGACCACGTCGTCGATGTTCGCGAACGACACGCCCTGCAGGAAGGACACGATGTCCCCCGGGTTCCGCACCGGCGTGTAGGTGCCGACGGTCAGACGCGCCATCTCCATCACGGCCACCGGCTTCGCGAGGGCATGCCGACCCAGTGCGTAGGTGTTGATGGTGATCCCGGCCTTGCGCGCCAGACGCGCCGCGTTGATGGCGACCTCCGTGTCCTCGGGATCGGCCACGATGCCCTTGCCGAACGGGAAGGTCGGAACCCCGTCGGTGAGGAAGAGCACGACGCGCTTGGCCCCGGAGCGGGGCGCGCTCTGCGCTCCCGGCAATCCCGCCAGCTCGACGACCGAGAGCTGCACCGCGGCCGCGTAGTTGGTGGCTCCGTGGGGTCCGGTGCGACGGATGTCTTCGAGCGCGCGGTAGACGGAGTCGAAGTCGTTGGTGAGCGGCACCACCACCCATGCGTCCTTCTGGTCCTTGCTGACCTGGCCGCCGGTGTCCGGGTCGACGGCACCCGAGAAGGCCACGATGCCGACGCGGGTGCGCCCCGCGCTGAGCACCTCGACCAGGTAGCGGGCCGCCTGGATCTCCGCGGCCAGGATCGTGTCGTCCTCGTCGGAGCAGACCAGGTCTTCCGGGTAGGTGCCGGGAGCGACCAGCTCCTCCTGGGGGTTGAAGCCGAGCTCCTCGTCGCCGTCCACGTCGATGCCGCTCGGGTAGCGGGTCGAGTGGGAGACGTCGATCGCGATGAGCACGTCGAAGTCGACGGGCTCGCCGCTTCCCGAGCGGGCGGCCCCCCGGACCGGCGCCATGTGGACCCGGTTCTTCACGATCTCGCCGGGCTGGGGCGACGCGATCTCGATGTCCACGGGTGCCGGGTCCCGTTCGGTGACGGCCGAAGCCGGCAGGGCGGAGCCCACCAGGCAGGCCAGGCTCACGGCCGCGAGGGCCGCACGCGGGACGAAGTCCCGGCGCAAGCTGGACGAGATCAGGCGCAAGAGTCCCCCAGAAGGTGGTCGGGCATTATAAGGCAAGCCCGGAGGCGCCCCGGCCCGCGTTCCGGCCCCGACCGCACCGGTCATTCGATTCCGGGGACGGCCTCGCGGGGGTCGCTTCCGAGCGGCTCCTGCAGCGGGGACTCCCGGAACCGGTCGATCCGGGCCAACCGCTCGGCGATCCGGTCCAGTGCCTCCAGGGTCACCCGCCCGACCACCTCGAGACTGTGGGGCGAGCAGCGCTCGGGCGTGTCGCGATCGCTGGCTGCGTGGCGGCCGGGAATCTCGGAGCCGCCGTAGCGGGGGTCGGCAACGAGCACCGTCCGCGGGAGCCCCGCCTCGATGAGCATCAGGTGGCTGCCGGCGATCGACTCCTCGCTGGCATCGGGCGGGAAGTAGGCGCCGAGACCGAGCACCCCCGCCGCCTCCCAGAAGAACTCGCGATACACGTGGTGCGATCGCAGGTCGCGCGCGACGGACAGGTCGAGATCGCCCACCTGCTGGAAGAAGACCGCCAGCCGGATCCGGTCGAAGCCCTGGGCGGGGTCCTGCTGCAGGCGCGCCGCCAGCGCGCGGGTGCCCGGGAAGTCCGCCTCCGCGCCTTCCGGCGGGAGCCGGTCGCCGTCGACGAATGCGAAGGCGATCGTGTAGGGCCTCTGGCGTTCGGCGAGCGTGCGCGCCAGCTCGAGCAGCAGGGCCGGACCCGAAGCGCTCGCGTTCGCGCCCGCGAACTCGACGCCTGCGATCTCGCGTGTGTCGTACGCCGCAGCCAGCAGGAAGCGGTCGTCCGACTCGCCGGGCAGCACCCCCACCACGTGGACGGCCTCCTGGTAGCGGGGCTCCGAACCGCTCTCGAGCGCGGTCTCGGCGCCGGGCTCGGGAACGAGGAGCCGCATCTCCTCGACGCGCGCGCCCGTGGCGGCGAGCTGTCTCCTCAGGTAGCTGCGTGCGCGGGCGGCACCGCGGGTCGCGGTCCGACGGGGACCCATCGAGGCCAGCTGCTCGAGGTCCGCGTAGGCCCGAACCCCCGAGAAGGCCGGCGCCGCGGCCGGCTCGGCGGCGGCGGTCTCGGCGTCCCCGGCCCGGGAGTCCTCGGGTTCCGCCTCCGGGCCCGGGGACTCGCAGGCCAGGGCGAGCCCGGCCAGGACCCCCAACAGCATGGCCCGGGACCCCACCAGCGGTCGGAGGCGGGCCCCTATCACCTTGTTCTCGTTCATCTTTCTCCGGTGCGCAGAAAATTTCGCAGGGTCGTGACACATCGGGGGAGTCACAGCCACTTCCGGTACTGAGAGGCCCGCTCCTCGCGGGGCTTTTCGGAAGTGGACGACAGGGCCCCGCCCCGGGGCCCTGTCATCTCTACTCTCGCTTCTGACTTCTCTCCGCGGGACGAACCCCGAGCGCCCGCACCCCGGTCCCGGGGAGCGCCCCCTGTGTCTCGCACCCGCAGCGCCGCCCTCTCGGGCGTCGATGGCTTCGCGGTGGAGATCGAGGTGCGGATCAGCTCGATGCTGCCGCGGGTCGACATCGTCGGCCTTCCGGAGGCGGCCGTGCGCGAGAGTGCGGCCCGCGTCCGCGCCGCCATCGGCTCCGTGGGCCTGCGCTTCCCCGACCGCCGGGTCACCGTCAATCTCGCGCCGGCCGAGCAGCGCAAGAGCGGCGCAGGACTCGATCTCCCGATCGCGATCGGTGTCCTGGCAGCCGATGCCCAGGTCCCCAACGAGGCTCTGCGGGGCCTCGGTCTCGTCGGCGAGCTCGCACTGGACGGCCGGCTGCGCGCGGTCCGGGGTGCGCTCCCACTGGTGCTGGCATGCCGCGAAGCGGGCTGCAGCCGCGTCGTCGTTCCCGCCGCCAACGCCCGCGAAGCGTCCATGGCACCCGGTGTCGAGGTGTGCGGTGCAACGAGCCTGCGCGAGGTTCTCGGAGACATCACGGGTGCCCAGAAGCTAGCAACCGCGTCCCCCGAAGCGGTCGCCGAAGCGGACAATGCGGCCTTCGTCGAAGGCGAGCCGTGCCTGCGCGAGATCCGCGGTCAGGAGAGCGGGAAGCGCGCCCTCGAGGTCGCCGCTGCCGGGGGACATGGCATCCTGCTGTCGGGGCCGCCCGGTTCGGGCAAGACGATGCTCGCCCGCCGGCTGCCGGGGCTCCTGCCGGCGCTGTCCTTCGACGAGGCCCTCGAGGCGACCCGGGTGCACAGCGCCGCCGGGCTCCTCGACGAGCGGCGGCCCTTCGTTCGTCGCAGGCCCTTCCGCGCACCCCACCACACGGCCAGTGCTGCGGGGCTGATGGGAGGCGGCAGTCCGCCCCGACCGGGCGAGGTGTCCCTGGCCCATCGCGGAGTGCTCTTCCTGGACGAGCTTCCGGAGTTCGAACGCCGGGCCCTGGAGTCGCTGCGCCAGGTCCTGGAAGAGCGCCGCATCCGGATCGCCCGGGCCCACCACAGCTGCAGCTTCCCCGCGCACTTCACACTGGTCGCCGCCTGCAACCCGTGTCCCTGTGG
>JANQSB010000478.1 GCA_028284295.1 Myxococcota bacterium
GGTCGGTCGCCGACCCTACCCCACTCGCCGCCCGCCGACCGGCCCGGTACCGTGGCGGTCGTGGACCTGTTGCCCGGCTTCGCTTGGCCCGTTCCGCGCGCCTTCTCGGCCGCCGTCGCGGTCTGCCGTTTCGAGCAGGGAGACCTGCTCTACGACGACCTCGAAGCCTACGGGGCCTGGCCCCGCTCGGCTTCCGCGGGAAGCCACGGCTGGGTGCAGGTGCTGGATCCGCCGCGAACCGCGCGCTCCGGGCCCGCCGACGCCGAGGGAACACGCTTCACGGCCAACTGGAGCTCGCCCGTCGAACTCGCGCTCGGTCGCGGCAGCGTACGGGAGCCCGAGCTCCTGCGCTGCACCCAGGGCCGTCTCTTCACCTGCCTGTGGCGAGGCGATCGCAGCTGGCTGGCCGCCGTCGAGCCCGGATCCGGCGACGATCCCCCGCTCCCCCTCGGTGCGCGGGAGCTCCAGAAGCAGCTGGCCGACGCGGGGGCCGTGCTGCGCGAACGGCTCCCGGCGGACGAGAAGAACCTGCTCTTCGCCAAGGTGGTGGACGAGTCGAGCGAATCGTCTCGCGCCCGTTCCCGCAGCGTCGAGGCCGCGCTCCGCGCTCGCTACCGCCCGAAGACCCTGTCGCTCTCCCCGGCCGAGGCGGGCGTCCCGAACGGGGACGCCTTCCACCCGGCGCTTCGCGTCCAGGCACTGTCGATCTCCGAGAGCGACCCGGAGAGGCTGCGGAAGCTCCTCAAGCAGGCCCTCTACGGTCCGACGCGAAGCGCGGAGGAGGGCGCCCCCGATCGCTTCAAGCTCGAGCGGCACGGGCTCCTGTGGGGCGGTCGCAGCCCGGACTGAGACGGCGCCCGGCTACTCGCCGGTCCGGATCTCCGCCTTCTCGATGACGAGCGGGTCGTTGAGGTGCTCCGACCCGCGCCGACGCCAGGCTTCGAGCTCCTTGACGGCGTCCATGCCCTCGACCACCTCGCCGAAGATCGTGTGCTTTCCGTCCAGATGGGGCGTGGGCACGAAGGTGATGAAGAACTGGCTCCCGTCGGTTCCCGGTCCCGCGTTGGCCATGCTGAGCAGACCGGGGCGATCGTGGCGCACCTTGGGGTCGAACTCGCCGTCGAAGCGGTAGCCCGGGCTCCCGCGACCGTTTCCGAGGGGGTCGCCGCCCTGGGCCATGAAGTTCGGAATCACCCGGTGGAAGAGCAGCTCGTCGTAGAACCCGAGGCGCGTGAGGTAGATCGTGCTGGAGACGTGCATGGGGGCGACCTCCGGCATCAGCCGGATGCTGACCTTGCCGACGTTGGTCTCCAGGTCCCAGAAGTACTCGGCGCCGTCGAACTCGACCTGCGGAGGCTTCGGGAGCCGGGTCTTCCAGCGCGGGTCGGTCTTGTCGATGGTCTGCTGCGCGATGAAGTCGTCCATCGCCTCGATGGGCCCCTGGGCCCCCTCGCCCGCGCCGGCGTCCGCGGCCTCGCCCGCGCCGTCGCTGGCCGGGGCCGCGTCCGGGGCGCCGCTTCCGGACCCGGTCGTCTCGCCTTCGGAGCAGGCGACCCAGGAGGCCGCGAGCACGAGGACCAGGAGGGTGGAGAGGAGTCGGATCGGTGTCGTTCGCGGCATGGATGCGGTCAGCTCCCGGGCTGGGTGTGGGGAAGGCGCTGGACGGTAGCAGCCCCCCGGCCGCCGCTGCAGAGCCCGAGCTCCGCGAGCTGCCGCCGCACCTCGCCCTGCCAGTCGCGGTTCGCCCGGGGGTTGGCGGGGCTCGGATGCAGCACCGGAGCGATGCGGAGGTCGAGGCCGGCGAGCGCCTCCCGGGCCCGGCCGGTCGCGAAGGCGCCGACGCCGATGATCCACTCGGGCTCGAGGATCTCCACCA
The DNA here is from genome assembly GCA_028284295.1 of Myxococcota bacterium. Taxonomy (GTDB): domain Bacteria; phylum Myxococcota_A; class UBA9160; order UBA9160; family UBA4427; genus JAJDAN01. The sequence goes on from JANQSB010000478.1 coordinate 1,877, forward strand.
GTCGGCGCAGGTGCTCGTCGCAGACGCGAAAGAGCGGATCGCGTTCGACACCCGGGAGCTTGTCGGGTGTGCGGTTCCGTCCACTCGCCTCCATGAAGACCAGCGGGCAGTAGTTGGCGATGTAGTGGCGTGCGAAGAAGCGGCGAGGGGTCCCGAAGTGATCGCGGACGGCGCCCCACAGGCGCTGCCCGCTCACCTCGCTGCGGGAGCACGCGAAGCCCTCGACGGGACGCTTCGGGTGCTCGCACACGGGACGTCCGACGCGCGCCTCGAGCTTCAGCCAGTCCCGGACCGCCGAGACCTCGCCGAAGGGGACTCCCGTCTGGGACATGCCGAAGGGGCCGGGATTCATGCCCAGGAAGACCACCCGCTTGCGGCTGCCGCCGAAGCGCTTGATGTAGCGGCTGTGGCTGGCCTTGGCGTAGTCGAGGGGGTTGTAGACGTGGGTGACGGGCGATCGGAAACGCATGTCTTCGACCTCCCGTCGCAGGCGGGCGGTGGCCAGCAGCAGACGTCGGACGCGGCGGGCGGAGCTGTCGGAGGGGGGACCGGGCATCGGGCTATGATCCTGTCTCCCTCGCCGAGTTGCGAGTCCCTTCCCGTTCCGGAGGCTGCCGATGCGCGCCATCGATCCCTGGGTCAATACCAACATGATGGGAGGCGGGCCTCCGCCGAAGTGGTTGCTCAAGGTCAAGGACGACTACTTCAAGGCCGGCGAGGACTTCCTCAAGGAGCTGAGCGTCGAGGAGCTGCTGGCGCAGATGGACGCCGTGGGGGTCGAGCGCGCTGTGCTGCAGGTCGACGCCGAGAAGCCCGTCGAGTCGGTTCTGGCGTTTCCCCAGGCCGCACCCGATCGCTTCTTCCTGGCGGCGAACCTGAACCCGACCCGCCACATGAAGGCGGTCCGGGGGCTCGAAGCCCTGGTCCGAAGCCAGCCCGTGGTCATGGCCCGGGTGGTTCCCTTTCTCTGGGATCTGCCGCCCAACCACCGCAGCTACTACCCGTTGTACACGCGCTGCATCGACCTCGACCTGCCGATCTCGATCAACACGGGTCTCCCCGGGCCGCCCCGCCCCGGGGAGTGTCAGCACCCGATGCACCTCGATCGGGTCTGCTACGAGCTGCCAGAGCTGCGGGTCTGCATGGCCCACGGAGCCGACCCGTGGTGGGCGGAGGCGATCCGCCTGATGATCAAGTACGCGAACCTGCATCTCATGACCTCTGCCTACCTGCCTCGCTACTTCCCGGAGGAGCTCCTGCACTACATGAACACCCGGGGCCAGGAGAAGATCCTCTACGCGTCGGACCATCCGGTGCTCTCGATGGAGCGTTGCATCGGAGAGGCCGAGAAGCTCGACCTGCGCGAAGGGGTGCTCGACAAGTTCCTGTTCCAGAACGCGGACCGGCTCTTCTTCTCGAAGCGCAATCCGCCGGGTCAGGCGTAGCCGCTCTCGAGATGGAGGGCTTCGACCTGCAGACGGGCCTGCTGGTGTCCATCTCGGTGGTCAGCTTCGCGCTGCTCCTGCGCGTCGTCACCGAAGGGCGTCGGACGGGTGCCCGGCGGGACGAGGTCGAGGCCTTGCGTCAGGAGGGCAGGAGCTCGCGCAAGCAGCAGGAGAAGCGCGACAAGGCCCTGCGCGAAGCCGAGTCGCGGGCGGAGAAGGCCGCCCGCAAGGCATCCCAGGCCGAGAAGCGGGCCGCCCAGACCAAGGAGTCCGCCCGACAGGCGCGTGACGAGCAGGCTTCGCGCGTCGAGTCGCTGGAGTCGGAGTGTCGGGAGGCGCGTACTCGCGCCGAAGAGCTGGAGGCGGCGCTGTCGAGTGTCCGGACGGAGCTCGCCTCGACTCGAGAACGTCTCGAGGAGGCCGAACGAGCCGTGAAGACCGCGCGCGAGGAGGCAGCGGCTCCGGCTCCCGCACCGGACACGCGAGAGGTGGACGCGCTGGAGGAGCGGCTGGCCTCCGCGGAGTCCCGGGCGGCGGAGCACGAAGCGGCCCTCTCGGAGACACGGGGCCGGCTCGAGCGGGTCCGGTCCCGGCTCGAGACCCAGGAGACGCTCTACACGTCGATCCGGTCGGAGCTGGAGGCGAAGAAGGACAAGATCCGACAGCAGCGCGAGGAGATCGAGCGGCTCCAGGCCCTGCAGGTCACGCTCGCGAGGTCCTCGGGTCACGGCTCCGGTGCATCGGGGAGCGATCCCGGCGCCTGACACGCCCGGCCCGAGGGTGGGCGGGCACGGGGCCTGCGCGCAGGCCCGTTCCCTGGCTGGCGAACGCTTCGCGTTCGCTTGCTGCGGGGTCTGCACCCTGTGCAGACCTTCCCTAGCCGCGCACCTCGGACCAGGCCCAGTCCAGCCACGGCAGCAACGCTTCCACGTCCGAGGTCTCCACCGTGCCGCCGCCCCAGATGCGCAGTCCCGGCGGTGCGTCGCGGTAGGACCCGATGTCGTGGGCCACGCCTTCGCCGTCCAGGAGCTTCCCGATCTGCTTGGCGAGGGACGCCTGGCGCTCGGCGTCCTGCTCCTCGAACCAGGCGTCGACGATGCGAAGACAGATCGAGGTGCACGAGCGGGTCCGGGGGTCGCGGGCCAGGAACGCCGCCCAGTCGCTGGCGTCGACCCAGCGAGCGATCGCGGCCAGGTTCTCGCTCGACCGCTTCTGGAGAGCCGCGCGTCCGCCGATCTCCTCGACCCAGCGCAGGCTGTCGAGGACGTCCTCGACGCAGAGCATCGACGGTGTATTGATGGTCGAGCCGCGGAAGACGCCCTCGTTGAGCTTCCCGGCCTTGGTCAAGCGGAAGATCTTCGGCAACGGCCAGGGCGGTGTGTGGCTCTCGAGACGCTCCACGGCACGCGGCGAAAGGGCGATCATGCCGTGGGCCGCCTCGCCGCCGAGCACCTTCTGCCACGACCAGGTGACCACGTCGAGCTTGGGCCAGGGCAGCTCCATGGCGAAGACCGCCGAGGTCGCGTCGCAGATCGTGAGTCCGGCCCGGTCGTCGGGGATCCAGCTTCCGTCCGGAACGCAGACGCCGGAGGTGGTGCCGTTCCAGGTGAAGACCAGGTCGCGTTCGAAGTCGGCCCGGTCGAGGTCCGGGAGCTCGCCGTAGTCCGCGTCGAGGGTCGTCGCATCCTCGATCCGGAGCTGCTTGAGGACGTCGGTCACCCAGCCCTGCCCGAAGCTCTCCCACGCGAGGAGCTGCACGCCGCGCGCGCCGAGCAGGGTCCAGAGCGCCATCTCGACGGCGCCGGTATCGGAGCCCGGAACCAGGCCGAGGCGGTAGTCGTCCGGAATGCCCAGGATGCGACGGGAGGCGTCGCTCACCTCCTGGATGCGAGCGACCGCGGGCGCGGCGCGGTGCGAGCGGCCCACCAACGCGCCGGCCAGGGCGTCGGCCGACCAGCCGGGTCGCTTGGCGCAGGGCCCCGACGAGAACCAGGGGCGAAGGGGGCGGCGGCTGGGCTGCTGGGACATGACGGGCACGGCTCCTGGGCTTCGGGTTCCGGCTCCCGCTCCCGGCTCGATTGCCGCCAGTAGGACGCGGGGCCGAAAAAAGGGCGCGCGAGTCTAGCAAGCCGTGCCCACCCCGCGGAGCGCGATATGCTGGGCCCGATCGGGGGTGGGATGCGAAAGCTCGCCAGGGGATTCGGGGTGGCATCGATGCTGCTCTTCGTCGGGGCGAGCTGCCAGCCGCCGGTCCAGCAGGTCCCGCTGCACCTGACCCCCTCCGATGCCCGGGTCTTCGTGGACGGGAGCGAGCTCGCGCCGGGGACCGCCAGCGTCGAGCTGCGCAGCGATCGCCCGCATGTCGTGCTCGCGCGGCGCGACGGCTACCTGCCGGCCCAGGTCGTCCTCGAGAGCCGCAGCTCGGCCGGGGGCACCACGCTCGAGCCCGCCGAGCTGCGGATCGAGCTGCAGCCCGTGGTGCCCAAGGAGCGGAGCCTCCGGATCGAAGGCGTGGACTGAACGGTCCGGGCGCTGTTCTCAGGCGAGGCCGAGCAGCTTCGAGGCATCGTCGAGGTACTCGACGAAGGGGTCCCAGCTCGGATCCCGGTGCCACTCGTACTCGGTGAGTCTCGCGATGCCCTCGGCGCGCTCGCTCCCCCAGATGCCCTCGATGACGGCGAGAGCCATGTCCATGCCGGCCGACACCCCGGACGAGGTGACGAAGGGGCCGTCCTCCACCCAGCGAGCCGCCTGAACCCAGTCGACCCGGTCGCTCTGGGTCGTGGCCAGCGAGAAGTACTGCTTGTTGCTGGTGGCCTTGCGTCCGTCGAGCAGTCCCGCCCGGGCGAGGATGGCCGAGCCCGAGCAGACGGACAGGGTCGCGCGCGCGGTCGCGGAGCGCTCGCGCAGGAACGCGTGCAAGGGCTCGTCCTCGAGCGCCGCCAGGGTTCCCATGCCGCCCGGCAGCAGGACGAGATCCAGGGGAGGACAGTCCGCGAAGCCGTGATCGGCCAGGCTTCGCGGTCCCTGGAACGACGCGACGGGCCCCGCTTCCGCCGCGATCGTCACGATCCGGAGATCCTCGCCGAGCGACCCGAACATCTCCAGCGGCCCGTAGACGTCGAGCAGCTCGAAGTCCGGGTACAGCACCGCACCCAGGGTGAGGGGGCCGTCGGGGGTCGGGTTCGGCATGGGGTCCTCCGGTCGCGGACGGGGGTCCGCAGGCTCGCTCGGGGTCTCGATCGGGCCAAAGGTATCACCGCCAACGCCCGTTAGAATCATGCGCCATGAGATCGGTCGGGAACCTGGCTGCGTGCCCGGGGCGAGTGCTGGTCTGTCTCGGACTGGTCGTCGCGGTCGGGTGCGAGGCCCCGATCCGCGTCCAGCGCGCCAGCCCCGAGCGGGTCCACCGGAAGCTGACTGAGACCGTGCTCTCGAGTGGCGAGCTGAGCCAGGCGACCCGCAACATCCTGCGCCTCGCCAACCTGCTGAGCGTCTACGAGACCGATCCCGCGCTGGCCCTCGAGACCGCGCACGAGCTGCTCACCCAGCGCGCCCGCGGCCGGCTCTCGGAGCTGACCGAACGCGGTCTCGTGGCGGTCGCCGAGGCCAGCTTCCTGTACGCCAGCGAGAGCGGCGACCGCCGCTACTTCGTGATGGCCGCGATCTACGCCTGGGCCTTCCTCTTCGCAAGGGACAAGCCCATCGACCCGGTCGATCCCCGGGTTCGTCTGGCCGCGCGGCTCTACAACCGCGGCCTCACCCTGGCACTCCTGCCCGACCAGGTGGGAGAGCCCATCGAGCTCTCCGGGGGGACCCTCGAGCTCCCGATCGGGACGCTCGAGATCGAGCTCGACCCCGCTGAACTCGAGTGGGGCGACCGGCAGCTGACCCACTTCAAGTCGGTGGCCGACCTCTCGATCCGCGGGCTGTCGAACCGCTACCGGATCCAGGGCATCGGCGCCCCGCTGGCCGGATCGACCCGCGTGCGCCCGGGCCGCGAGCCGGAGGCCGATCCCATCCACGACGAGGTCCAGGTGCCGGTCTCCCTGGTGCTCTACATCGAGGACGTGTGGGCGGGGCTGCGATCGGGCCGACTCCGGGGCCGGGCCCGGATCCACGACTTCCTCGAAGATCCATGGGTCGAGGTGAGCGGGCGTCGCATGCCGGCAGAGCTCGAGCCGAGCGCGTCCCTGGCACTGATGTACTCGAAGATCGAGCCCTGGCGCAACGAGCTCCAGGCCTTCTTCGAGGGAGACCTCAAGCGGGGCCGGGATGGCCTGACTTCGCTTTCGCTCCATCAACCGGGCCGGATCCCCGTCATCCTCGTTCACGGGACGGCATCCAGCGTGACCACCTGGGCCAACATGCTGAACGATCTGGTCGCGGATCGGGAGCTGCGCCAGCACTACCAGCTCTGGCTCTTCACCTACAACACGGGCAGTCCCATCCTCTACTCGGCCTCGCTCCTGCGCCGGGCCATCGCGGACGCCGTCCGCTCGCTCGATCCGGAAGGCCTGGACCCCGCGCTGCGCCGCGCGGTGGTGATCGGACACAGCCAGGGGGGGCTGCTCGCGAAGCTGATGGCCGTCGAGTCCGGCGATCGCTTCTGGGAGCAGATCAGCGACCGGCCCTTCGAGGAGCTGGACATGCAGCCGGAGACGCGGGAGCTCGTCGAGTCGGCGCTCTTCGTCGAGCCGTCACCCTACGTCGGGCGGGTCGTCTTCATCGCGACTCCCCATCGCGGCAGCTACCTCCTGAACTGGGGACCGACGAGTCTGCTGCGTGGGCTGGTTCGAGCACCTTCCAGCGTGCTGCGCGCCACCGCCGATCTCGTCAAGCAGAACCCGGAGTCCATGGCGCTGCGCCAGATCGACGACGTGCAGGGCTCGTTGGGCGAGATGAACCCCTCCAGCCCCTTTCTCGCCGCTCTGCTGGCCCTGCCGCCGCAGGTGCCCGCGCACTCGATCATCGCGGTACGCGAGTTCGCGGAGAAGGATGACGCGACCGACGGCGTGGTCCGCTATCGCAGCGCCCAGCTCGCAGAGGTCGAGTCGGAGGTGGTCGTGGAGTCCGGGCACTCCTGCCTCGACCATCCGCAGGTGGTCCTCGAGGTGCGTCGCGTCCTGCTCATGCACCTCGGCCCGCACCGCCACGAACGGGATGCGCCGGACACGGGCTACTGAGGGAGTGGCGCCGGAGCCGGGCCCTCAGGCGCTGGGACGGATGTCCGGGTAGTAGGGCGCCAGCCCGTCGAGCGCGGCGTTCGCCTGCTCGATGTAGTCGGTGGCCGGGGCCTTCACGAAGAGGCGCCGTCCCGTCTCTCGCGCGTTGCGCACCAGCGCCATCAGCCGGCGGTAGGTCGCGCTGGTCTCGTCGCGCCCCTGCCCGTCGGCGAGCGAGCGCGCGAGGCTGCGCGCGTTGTCGCGAGCGACCTTGATGTTGTCGCGGAACTGCAGCATGGCCTGGGCCATGCCCGACGCGATCTGACTCTGGCTGGTCTGGCGTCGGAGCTCGCGATGGAGATCGTCGGCCGCATCGGCGAGCTCCTCGGCCAGCGCCGTCACCTTCGCCTGGTCCCACTCGGGAGCCGCCGTCTCGGCGTCTTCCGCGGCGGCGGGAGCGGCCAGGAGCGCGCATGCCGTCAGGGCCACCGCGGCGCAGTCGCGGGCGCGGATCCGGGTCTTGTCGCTGCCAGAGATCGGAATCATGGCGGTCCTCCGGGCTGCCGAACGGGGCTGCCGAACGGGGCTGCGGAACGGGGGTGCAGATGCCCGATGCGTGAGCGGCGCACGCGGCCGGCGGGCTCGCTGGAGCAGCATAACCGGAACGCCGAATCCACGTGAAGCGAATTCGGCCGTCGCCGGTGCGTGATCTTCCCCGCGAAGTCGATCCTCGACGGCCGACGGATGGCCGACACCCCCGACACCCGGCGCCTGTTAGACTGCCGTTCCAATCGGAGGGATCGCCGATCGATGCTCGATAGGTTGCAGCGTTGGCTGGGCAGCTTCCGCCATGCGCAGCTGCTGGGTGCCCTGGCGCTCCTGATCGTGGCGCATCCCTTCCTGGATTCGGGTCGCATCGGCTCGGTGACCCTCGACCTGCTTCTGCTGGTGACCCTGCTGTCCACGGTCGTGGCGTGCTCCTCGACCCGGCTCAACCTGATCGTCGGTCTCTCCTTGACCCTGCTGATGCAGGCTTCCGCCTGGTATCGCGGCTTCCTCGCCGGGGAGCCGCTGCTCGCCACCAGCGCCCAGCCCGTTCTGGGCCTGGTCTTCTTTGCCTACTTCGGATGGCTGGTGTTGAGCGACGTATTCCGCGCGCGCACCGTCTCCTTGGACACGATCTGCGGTGCCCTGGCGGTCTACCTCCTGATGGGGGTCTGGTGGGCCTTCGCGTACGCCCTGCTCGAGAACCTGATTCCGGGGTCGATCGTCGGCCTGCGGCCCTTCGAGCAGCAGGGCGGCTACGTCCAGTTCCTGACCTACAGCTTCGTTACCCTGACCACCCTGGGCTACGGGAACGTGGTTCCCGGGAACAACGAGGCCGACGTGCTCGCGTCCGCCGAGGCCATCGTCGGCCAGATCTACATGACCGTCCTGATCGCCCGCCTGGTCGCGATGAACCTGGCCAGCGGAGCGGGAGGGGACTCGACCGGAGAGGACATTCGACCGTGAAGGATTCGCCGCAGCTCGAAGCCGCTCGTGCCTACCTCGAGGGGTTGCAGGACGAGATCTGTGACGCCCTCGAGACGGACGACGGCGAGGCGCGCTTCGACCGCCGCGAGATCGAGCGCGAAGGCGGGGGCCTGTCGCGTCCCCGGGTGCTGTCGGATGGCGCCGTGATCGAGAGCGCTGCCGTGCAATACAGCCACACCGTGGGCAATCGGCTGCCCCCGGCGGCGACCGACCGGCGCCCGGAGCTGGCCGGGGGCTCCTACCAGGCGGTCTCGGTCTCGCTGATCGTCCACCCGCGCAATCCCTATGTTCCGACCTGCCATGCCAACTACCGGCTCTTCTTCGCGTTGCCCCCAGAAGGAGACGACGCCGTCTGGTGGTTCGGCGGTGGCTTCGATCTGACTCCCTACTACGGCTTCGAGGAGGACGTGGTCCACTGGCATCGGGTCGCGCGCGACGCCTGTCGGCCCTTCGGCGAGTCCCTCTATCCCGCCATGAAGAAGGCGTGCGACGACTACTTCTTCCTTCCCCACCGTGGTGAAGCGCGCGGCGTCGGGGGAATCTTCTTCGACGACCTCGATCGGGTCCCGGGCTCGGACGAGCAGGGCGACACGAGCTTCGAGTCCTGCTTCGCCTTCGTGCGCAGCGTGTCTTCCGCCTTCCTCGACGCCTACCGGCCGATCGTGGCGAAGCGGAAGTCGACCCCCTACGGCGAGCGCGAGCGGGCCTTCCAGCTCTACCGTCGGGGGCGCTACGTCGAGTACAACCTTCTCTACGACCGCGGCACCCGCTTCGGCCTCCAGGCGGGTGCACGGACCGAGTCGGTCCTGGCCTCGTTGCCGCGGGAGGTGAGCTGGCGCTACGACTGGAGTCCCGAGCCCGATTCGGCGGAGGCCCGGCTCTACAGCGATTTCCTGCCGCCTCGGGACTGGCTCGCCGCGTCTGCGGACGAGTGATAGGCTCCCCGCCGCTTCGGCCCTGCGGCCGTCCCGACACCTTCTCTCCTTCAGTCCCTCAGCACCGCCCCGGAGCCGATCGTTGAGCCAAGCCCCCGGATCGCCGCCCCTCCAGACCCAGGGGCCCTACTACCCGCTTCGTGTCCTCGAGGTCGTTCGCGAGACCCACGACGCCTGCTCCCTGGTGCTCGAGATTCCCTCGGAGCTCGGCGAGACCTTCGACTACAGCGCCGGGCAGTTCCTGACCTTCCGTGTCGAGGTCGGGGGGAAGCGCCTGGTTCGCTGCTACTCGCTCGCCAGCTCGCCCGTGACCGACAGCGCTCACAAGGTCACCGTCAAGCGGGTCGACGAAGGGCGCGTGTCGAACCACGTCAACGACCGCTTCGTCGTCGGCACGGTGCTCGAGGTGATGAAGCCCGCCGGCGTCTTCTGCCTGCAGGAGCGAGAGGACGAGCCCGAGCGTCCGATCGTGCTCTTCAGCGGCGGCAGCGGGATCACCCCCGTGGTCTCGATCATCAAGACCGCGCTCGCGACCACGCGCCGTCCGCTCCGCCTCCTCTACGCCAACCGCGACGAGGCCTCGATCATCTTTCGCGAGGAGATCGATGCGCTCGCGGCGGCCCATCCGGACCGGCTCGCGGTGGTCCACAGCCTGGACGATCGGGACGGATTCGTGGACCTCCCGAGGGCCCGCGACTTCGCCGCCGGATCGCTCGGTGCCGACTTCTACATCTGTGGTCCGGGGCCCTTCATGGACGTGGCAGAGGCGGCGCTCGCCGAGCTGAGCGTTCCCGCCGACCGGATCTTCATCGAGCGTTTCGAGTCTCCCGACGACGAGCTTCCCGTGGACGCGCAGGCCGCGGATTCGGGGAACGGCGTCGCGGTCACCGTCACGCTCGACGGCAAGACCACGGAGATCGACTGCGGTCCGGAGGAGACCATCCTCCAGGCCGCGCGCCGCGCGGGCCTCGAGCCGCCTTTCGCCTGCGAGGAAGCCTACTGCGGCTGCTGCATGGCGATGGTGAAGGACGGCGAGGTCGAGATGAAGATGAACGACGGCGGCATCGACCCCAAGCAGATCGAGCAGGGATGGGTGCTCACCTGTCAGGGAGTTCCCAAGGGCCCGGCCCGGGTCGAGTACCCCGACTGAGCTCGGCGCGCGGTGCCCCCGGGTCCGGCGCCGGCTCGTCGGCCGGCGCATCCGACGGCTGCAGCGCTCGCGACTCGGCCTCGCGCTGCGGCGTGTAGGGAGCGGAGCGGGCGATCTTCACCAGTCGTCCTTCTTCGAAACGGCTGTCGACGAAGACTCCGTTGAGGACCGCGGTGCGTCCGGCCGGCCAGGTGTTGCCAGTCCGCCGGCTCAGGCTCGCCAGGTCCTCGCCCTGCTGGGTGCGCACCAGGCGAAGATGCTCGACGTGCACCGAGGCGCGCTCCTCCGGCGTGAGCGGGCGGAAGGTGCGCGCGGTCGTGTGCGCCCGACCCACGTACTGGCTCCAGCTGGCGCTGGTCGCCACGGCCATCAGTCGGAACACCAGCCCGCCGTAGGGGATGAAGGTGACCTGGCCCGCGACTCCGACCGGGCCCATCCGGCCGCGGAAGTCGAGGCGCGGAGCCTCGATGCTGCCGATCTGGACGACTCCCTTGCGTTCGACGTTCACGTCGAACTCGTCGCCCCGGTTCTCGACGAAGCGGTCGGCCGCCTGCTGGGCGGTCGGCATCGGGGGGCGCTCCCCTTCCGGGGGACCGGGGACCAGATCGGGCCCGGGCTCGGGGCCCGCATCTCCGTCGCGCTCGCCTCGCGCGGCGTCGGCCTGCAGCGGGGCCTCCAGGGTGATGAAGATCCGGGCGTTCCCGTCGGGACTGATGGCCCCGACGGCCTGATGGGTGTTGACCAGGCCCCAGCCGCGCGGGAAGAGGATGCGGAAGTCCAGATCGGGGTGGAGGAACTCGGTCTCGTGGAAGATCCCCTCTGCCGGGTCGACGTCGAGCACGACGCCCTCGATCCGCCGCAGGTAGCTCGAGGGATCCGGGTCTCGCGTGGGTGCGGGCTCCCACTCGAGTGTCATCGCGCGCGATGCGGTCGACGCGACCCGCTCGGTGGTGCCGGGGTGGGTGTCGAAGTAGCTCGGCAGCCGCGAGTAGCCGATCGTCAACCGCTCGGAGTCGCCCAGGCGCTTCAGGAACTCGGTGAGTCCGGCCGGGTCGTAGCCGGCCTTCGCGGCGAGGATCTGACCTCCCTTGTCCGCTGCGCGCTCGTGGTCCCGGCTGTAGCCGGCCAGGCGCGCCATCCGGATATAGGGCATGAGAAAGGGGCTGGTGCGACGGGCGAGCTCCTGCTGGGCCGATGCGTGTCGCTCGGCGGAGTGGATGATCTCGTGGCCCAGGACCCCGGCGAGCTCGTCTTCGGAGTTGGCCAGCGCCAGCAGACCGCGGGAGACGTAGATGTGTCCGCCGGGCAGGGCGAACGCATTCGGCGCCATCTGATCGACGACCTGGAAGTCGTACTGGAAGGGGCGCTGGGGTGCGAAGGCGATCAGGCGGCGACCGACCTCGGCGACATAGGCAGTGAGCACGGGGTCGTCGTAGATCCCCATCTCCGCCTCGATCTCGCGGGCGGCGTCTTCGCCGACCGCGACGTCGTCGTACTCGGTCGAG
>JANQSB010000501.1 GCA_028284295.1 Myxococcota bacterium
GGAGACCAGCACGTCGCCGCTGACGCGGTGGCGCCCGTCGAGCAGCAGCGTGTGGAAGCGCTCCGTCTCGCACCCGCGCAGCCACTCGTAGAAGTGCGCGTGCACGTCCGCCGGTCCCTCGATGCGCGCCCCCGGCTCGAGACGCCTCGTCGACACGCGCCGCCCGATCTCGCCCGCCGCCGCGACCGATGCACTCCGGGCCGGGCCCAGCCCCGACAGCCGGGCGAGGGCAGCGGCTTCGCTCTTCGCGACCGCGGACAGATCGCCGAGCTCGTCGAGGAGTCGGCGCGCCAGCGTCAGGGCGCTGGCGCGAGCGGCCCCTCCCCCCAGCACGAGCGCCAGCAGCTCGACATCCGACAGGGCCCGGGGCCCGAGCCGGTGCAGTCGCTCGCGCGGGCCGTCGCGCACGCGTGCGACGGGATCCGGTCCAGACTCATGGCCAAGGCGCGTCTCGGGTCGGTACGACAGCGGAGGAGTTCCCGGGACCGGGAAGGCCGCAGCATAGACGCGGGCTCAGGAAGAGGCCAGGCAGGACTTCTCGGCGGACTGCGCCTTGCCCATGACGACGTCGAAGCTGGCCCGGTCGAGCTCGGGCGCGACCAGGCTGCGATAGGTCTCCACCCGATACTCTTCCGACTCCAGGTCGAAGACGAAGCGACGCAGCAGCGACAGGAAGCCCTTCGCGCCCGCCGCCTGGTTGAGCGAGACCTCGAGCTCGATCGGCACGGCCGGACTGAAGCGCGAGCCGTCCGTGAACGAGACGGCACCCCCCGGCGTGACCTCCCCGAGCCTCCGCATCGCCGCGCGGACGTAGCGATCGGTGAAGTCACCCTGTGGCGAGAGGGCGCGGTTCAGGTCACCGGGGTCGAGCTGCTCGCGCACGGACGAGTCGAAGGCCAGCGCGCAGCCCGTGACATCCGCGGTGCCGACGCTGGCCAGGGCCGCCAGCGCCCGCTCGACCGAGGCGCGCCCGCCGTCGGAGGGCAGCAGCTCGAGCACGAACTCGTGGAGATCCCGCGCCGCGTTGTACTGCTGGCGGGAACGGACCTCCGTGGCGTCGGTGGCGGCATCCGTCAGGCTGACCTTGACCAGCAGGTCCTCGCCCAGCTGCTGGCCGAAGACCTCTGCGATGAGGGGACTGCGCATGTCGTCCAGGGCGGCGCGCGCCTCGGGGGCCATGGCGGTCTCGGTGAGGACCACCGAGAAGCCGTCGGATGCCTCCTGGACGCGGAAGCTCAGCGACTCTTCGGTCAGGAAGCCCACCCTCGAGCGGCCCGCGAAGTAGCGGTGCGACAGACCGTCGAGGGTGTTGGGAAGCGGCTCGAGGGTGAGGACCACCTCTTCCACCGAGGACCTCACCTTCACGGTCTCGGTCTTCTGCCGGAAGCCCTCCGCGAAGGCACGGATCGTCACCGAGTCGCGGGGACCGGCGTCCACCCGGGCCGGGACGATCACCCGGACCGGTGTCTCGGCCTGCTCGAAGCGCTTCTGGAAATTCGAGCGCACGTAGAAGAGATCGACCATCCCGCCGGACGGCGTCGTGTCGACGTGGATCTCGCGGTCCTTGTAGTAGTGGCCGAAGCCGCGAAACAGCGAGGCGACCGGAGCGGAAACGTTCTTCAGACCGAAGCTGGCCAGGTCGTCGGGCCGCAGGTCGATGACCTCGACGAAGGGCTCCTCTTCTCCGGCACCTTCCTGCGGATCCTCGTCGGCCAGGGCGACCGGGGCCAGCAGGGCAATCACCGGGAGGACGGCGAGGACCGGGCCGAGTGTCCGCGACGAGTGGGTCGCGGAGTGGATCAGGAGCCGGATCAACGAGCTGTCCTCGATGCGGGGCCGGGCGTGCCGGCGGGCGGCTCGCACCGGAGGTGGGTGGAAGGGCAACGAGGGTAACGCCGGCGGCAGGGCACGCCATCGCCGCGCGAGCGGCCAGCCCGGCTCGTCCACCCGTCCTCGACCCCGCGCGGAGGCGCGGGTCAGCGCGTCTCTTCGGCCCGGGCGCTCGACATCACGGTTCGGGGACCGAGGCTGCGCAGCTCGGCAGAGAAGGCCGATGCGAGGCGACGGGCACCGAGGTCGGGGACCGAGCGCAGGGCCTCGAGCAGCTCTGCGTCGCGGCCCTCGTCGCGCGCGTGCCCGGCCAGGCTGCGCAGGATCGCTTCCTGCTCGAAGATCGGTCGACGCGCGAAGTCCGCCGCGAAGCTCGCCGGGCGCGCGATCAGGGCGTCGAGTCGCGCGTCGAGATCCGAGGCGGCGTGCGGCTCGGTCCGGAATGCGGAGAGCGGGCCGACGGGCGCCCCGGCGTTGGCCACCGTGAGCGGCCGGGCCGCCATGGGATTGCGCACCGAGCGCGTCGGCCACCGCTTGTCCTGCGCACCGGCCAGCCGGGTCGGTGCCGACGGGCTCGAGGCCGGCAGCTGGATCTGGAGATCGGGCGTCCGCTGCGCCACCGGCTCCGGCCATCGGGTCGGCGTCTCGGGACGGGAAGGCACCCGCTCCAGCTGGGCCACTGCGGGAGCCGGGACGACCTGCCCGCGCAGTGCATCGATGTCGAAGGCGTCGGGATCGATCACGCCGGTCGCCATCATCAGACCGACCCCCAGCGCCGTGGCCGGAAGGCCGACCTGCGGCGACAGCAGCGCGCCGAACCACTGGCGCAGCCGGTCCGCCACGGTGAAGCGCCCTTCCCCTTCCCGGATGCGACGGATGATCTGGTCGGCCATGAAGGGCGGCGGCTCGGGATCGGGCAGACCGCGTAAGAGGGCGATGGTGCCGCGCATCTCGGCGAAGTCTCGGCTGCAGCTCGAGCACCCGTCGAGGTGCGCGTCGAGCAGAGCGCGCCGCGTGAGATCGAGGTCGCCCTCGAGGTAGTCGGGCATGTGAGAGCGGGCTTCCGCGTGGTTCACTGACTGGCTCCCCCAGAAGAGCTGCCGGGGCCCGCGGGCCCCTCGTGGGATTCCTTGACGAGCGGCGCCAGCTTCTGCCGGAGCGCCTGGCGAGCACGGTGGATCCTGGACTTCACGGTTCCCTCCGCGACGCCCAGCACCTCGGCGATCTCGCCGTACGCGAGCCCCTCGATGTCGTAGAGCAGCACGGGCAGGCGCAGGGACGGCTTGAGCGTCTCGAGCGCGTCGCGAACGGCACCGGAGATCTCGACGCCGCCCGTCGAGTCCTCCGGGTTGCGCGGCGATTGCGGCAGGTCGTCTCCAGCGGCCTGTCGCACTGCCAGCTTCTTCAGGCGCGCACGGTTCCGTCCCAGGGTGCGGCGGCGATTCAGCGCGGCGTTCGACGCCACGCGATAGACGAAGGTGGAGAAGCGGGCCTCGCCGCGAAAGCGGTGCCCATGACGGTGCAGGCTCAGGAAGGTCTCCTGGGCCACGTCCTCGGCCTCTTCGCGGTTGCCCATCATGCGCAGCAACAGGCGGAAGACCTTCTTCTCGTGGAGCCGCACCAGCTGCTCGAAGGCCGCCTCGTCTCCGGCCTGCCAGCGCTTCACCAGATCCCGGTCGGGGTCGTCGATAACCCGGACGGGCTGGCTCTGGTGACTCCGCTGGATCTCCTCGCGACCCGGCGCGACACCGGGAGCCAGCGGACCCCTCTCGACCATCTCGTAGCCCAGGGACGTCATGTCGCTGGAAGGAACCCGATCGCGCACCGGCGGTTCCAGCTCTTCCCCGCCGGTACGGATCTCCGGGCCCGCGAGCCCCGGATCCCAGGTCTCGCGAGCGGGCGAGAGGGGCTTGCGATCGGACTCGTGGACCGCGCCATCCGGCAGCCGATCGGCAACGTCTCGATCGCGCTCGCGACTCAACCGGGCTCTCCCTGCCGCCGCCACTCCCCGCTCTTGCCGCCCCGCTTGGCCACCAGGCGCAGGGCCTCGACGGTCATCCCGCGGTCCACCGCCTTGCACATGTCGTAGACGGTGAGCCCGGCGGCCGAAGCCGCCACCAGCGCCTCCATCTCGACCCCGGTCTTCCAGTGCGTCTCGACGGTGGCCTCGATTGCGAGGAGGGCCTCGGGGCCCTGGGGGGATGGCGTCAGCTCGACGCTGACGCGATCGATGGGCAGCGGGTGGGCGAGTGGAATCCAGTCCGAGGCCCGCTTCGCGGCCTGGATCCCGGCCAGCCGCGCCGTCGCGAGGACGTCGCCCTTGGCGACCTCGCCGTCGCAGATCCGGGACAGGGTCTCGGGTGCCATGTGCACCTCGCAGCGTGCGACGCACACGCGGTGGGTCACCGCCTTGTCCCCGACGTCCACCATGTGGGCTCGTCCGCGCTCGTCGAGGTGCGTCAGCCGCTCGCTCAAGAAACCCCCTCGCCCGCGCGCGGCACGCGGTCCCCCGCGCCCCGGGTCTCCTCGAGCCAGCCGAGCAAGTCGCCGAAGACCTGCTCCTGCTCGGGCTCGTTGAAGATCTCGTGGCGCAACCCGGGATAGATCCGCAACGCGCTCCCGGGGACCGAGCGCGTGGGCAGGCTCTCGTACAAGGCCCGGCTCGCCTCCGCGGGACAGAGCGGATCGTCCTCGCCGTGGAGCGCGAGGGTCGGGACCTCGATCTCCTGCCCCCCGCCGGCCGTCCGCTCGATGCCCCGCATCATCTCGAGGGCCAGGCGAAGGGTCAGATGGGTGTCGACGAGAGGGTCCTCCTGGTAGCGGCGAACCACCTCCGGGTCGCGGGAGAGTCCGTCGGCCGGAAGCCCCGATGCCATGCGGAGGCGCGGCAGGATCGGCGCGAGACCCCGGAGCGCCAGGGCGCGGGTCCCACGCATGGCAGGGCCGAGACCCAGCGCCGGCCCCGACAGGACCAGGGAGGCGATCTCCGGCTTGCGCTCGCGAACGAAGGCCGTCGAGATCAGTCCGCCCATGCTGTGCCCCACGATCGTGACGGGGAGCCCCGGGTGCTCGCCCCGGACGGCGGTCAGCATGGAGTCCAGGTCGTCCAGAAAATCGTCGAAGCGGTCGACGTGGTTGCGATGCCCTTGCGAGCGCCCGTGGCCGCGGTGGTCGTAGCCGTGGACCACCGCACCGCGCTCGGCGAACCAGCTCCCCACGTGCTCGTAGCGGCCGCTGTGCTCTCCGAAGCCGTGGACCAGCAGCAGGATCCGCTCCGGCGCTTCGCCGAGCCAGGAACGGCGGAAGAGGCGCGGCCCGCCCCCCGACGCGAGGCCACCTTCCGTTCGGCGGATTCCCATGAGAACGCATCCTCCTGGCCCCGGTCCCTCGAGGGCAGGCGGATAGGCTAGCCCGAAGGGCTCCCCTTGTACGGAAGGCGGGTCCCCGGCCCGGGAGCATGGGGGTGGTCGGCTGGAGCCCCGGTACGGGGCGCGAGCACCCTAGGACGCGAGCTGGCGTCGCAGCTCCAGGCGCGCCGCCTGGACCTTGCGCAGATACCCGGTGCCCCGGATGTCCGAGCCCCAGAAGTACGAGGAGATGCCCTGCTCCTCGCCCAACCGCCGGATGTTGTTGGCCAGGATGAAGCAGCCCGCCTCGATGTTGCTCTCGATCGTCGCGGCGTTCCCGGGCAGGTCGAGCGGCTCCATCATGTGCGGCATGACCTGCATCAGACCCACCGCACCCTTGGGGCTGCGAACCCAGGGGCGGGCGGTGCTCTCGACCAGCAGCACGGCAGTCACCAGCTCCGGATCGAGGTCGTAGCGGGCGCTGTAGCGGATGACCGCGGAGGCGATCCGCCGGGTCTCCTCGCGCTCGAGAACCGGGTTGACGTCCGCCAGGTAGGTCGCGAGGGCGCGCTCGTCGAGTGGCTGCCGCACGATCGCGCCGGGCTCGTCGCCCGCGGCGCTCACGTCGGGGGTGGCCGTCGTCGCGTCGTCCCGGACGGTCTGCATGCCGCTCTCGATCGACCAGATGCCCAGCACGACCAGCAGGATCACCTGCAGTCGTTGCATCCGACTGAAGCGCGCCGGCGCGCCGGGCGTCGCGCGATCCTGCATGGGTGCGTTCATGAGGAGGGGGGCCTCGATACTGTGCGAGCTCACGTGAACCGCGACTCGGTTTTTCCGCTCCGGGGCATCGCCGCGGCGTGGAGGCCACGCACCCCCATGGGGCGGGTATCGCGTATCGAACGCCCGGGAGGATAGTCGACCGGGAGGCCTCTTTCATCTTCGAGGTCGGCCGACCTGACGCGCCATCAAAACTGCGTAGTGCCTTCCGACACGCAAGTGCCGCATGAGTACGACAGTTTCGGTTGACCCTCGTTTTCGGCGGGTGATACGATCGCGTCGCTCTGCTTCGAGAGACGCTGCTCCCGCAATGACCTTCCCCGCCTCGCATTCGCGCAGCACTGGAGCCCGCAGCGACGGGACGATGCGCGACCTTCCCGCAGAGGCCGATCTGCTGTCGCAGATCGTCGACCTCTCGCCGAACGGCGTACTCGTGAGCGATCGCGACGGCGTCGTGAAGCTCGCGAATCGACAGGCCGCGGCACTCCTCGGCCGCGATCCGGACTCACTCGTCGGAAGCTCGCTCGCGGCCCTGCTCGATCGCTCCGAGACCGGAAGCGAGCTGCTCGCCAGCCTGCACGGAACGCGCAACTGCGAGCGGGAGGAGATCGAGCGGGTCCACGACGACGGGCGCAGCACCTGGATCTCGATCTCGACCCGCGCCCTGCGCGACGACGACGACGAGCGGGTCGGCGTGATCGCCTACCTGCGCGACGTGACGGTGCGCCGCGAGATGCAGCGCCAGCTCGAGCGGAAGAACGAAGAGCTCGAGCGCTACGTCGACAGTGTCGCCCACGACCTGCGCTCTCCGCTGGTCGCCCTGCTGGGCTTCACGCGACTGCTCAAGCAGGACTACGAGGAAGTGCTCGACGATACGGGGCACCACTTCCTGGACCGCGTCGAAGAAGCCGGCCGGACCATGGAGGCACTCATCCACGACCTGCTCGAGCTGTCCCGGATCCGCCGCCCCGACGAGCTGGCGCCGCTCACCGACCCGCGGCGCATCCTCGTGCAGGTGGCTTCGGAGCTCAAGCTCCGTCTGGAGGCCGCCGGGGCGACCCTGGTGCTGCCCGATGAGACGCCCATGATGCGAGTCGACCCCACCCGCCTCTATCAGGTGCTCTCCAACCTGGTGGGCAACGCGCTCGCGCACGGACTGGACGGAGAGGAAGGATCCGGCACCGTGCGTGTGGACATCGTGGAGCGCGACGCGTTCCACGAGATCCGGGTCGCGGACCGCGGACGGGGGATCCCCGAATGCGACCACGAGCGCATCTTCCAGATCTTCCAGACGGGCACCGGCGTCCGGCGCGGCGAGCAATCGCACGGGATCGGCCTGGCGATCGTCAAGAAGGTCGCGGAGGCGTACGGTGGGCGGGCGTGGGTCGACAGCCGCCCGGGCGAAGGCGCGTGCTTCCACGTGCTCTTCCCCGCCAGCTGACCCGAGCCCCGGTCCAGGCGACGCGCGCGTCGCGGAGCGCGCCTGCCCCGGTTGGCGGTGTCGCGCTTGCCCGCCCCGGACCCCTCGCGTAGGCTGCGCGCACCTTGTACCCCACCCTCTTCACGATTCCGGGGATCGACTACCCCATCAGCACCTTCGGCGTGATGATGGCCATCGCGTTCCTCACGGGCTTCTGGATCACGGCGAAGCGGATGGAGGAGGAAGGGCTCGACCCCGAGCTCGCGTCCACCCTGCTCATCTACGCGATGCTGGGCGGGCTGCTGGGATCGAAGCTGTACTTCGCGATCGACGTCGGCATCCGCACGGGTGCGCCCTTCAGCGAGCTCTTCTTCAACCGCGCGGGGATCACCTGGTACGGCGGTCTGATGGGGGGAACCCTGCTGTGCTGGATCGGCGCCCGCATCCACAAGGTCGACTTCGTCGTCCTGGCGAACTGCTCCGCGACGACGCTCGCCGTCGGCCAGTCCCTGGGTCGGGTGGGCTGCTTCCTGGTCGGAGACGACTACGGCGAGCCGTCGACCCTGCCCTGGGCAGTCGCCTTCCCGGAAGGCGCCCCGCCGACACCGCCCGGCGTGACCGTCCATCCGACGCAGCTCTACGAAGTAGCCTGGCTGCTTCCCGTCGCCGCGTTTCTCTGGTGGCGGCGCAAGCGCAGCCCCTTCGTGTTCGGCGAGTACCTGATCGCCAACGGCGCCGGGCGCATCGTCATCGAGCAGTGGCGGGTGAACCCGGAGGTGGCGCTGGGGATGACCGAGCCCCAGTGGATCGGCGTGGGCCTGGTGCTGACGGGAGCCGTCGGCTGGGCGTGGTTCGCGCGCCAGCGCCAGCGTCGAGCCGCGACCGCCTGATCGCGCCCCTCCCCCCTCAAGCCTCGAGACGCGTCACGACCTCGGCGGCCTGTCTCAGGAGCGGGCCGTTCTTGGCGTGGTCGACGAGCTTCGGCAGTCGCTTCATCACGGAGCGGGCCAGGGACACGTGAGCCGGAGCGCGCTCGCTCGCCTCGGTCCAGGCCGCCAGACGGGAGACACTCTCGGGGTAGCGACCGTCCAGGAAGGCCTGCATGCCGGACGCATAGTCGGCGAGCGCCGCGAGCTCCCGGCGGGCCTCCTCCGCGTCCCCGGGCAAGGCGGCGGCCTGGGCGATCAGCTCCTGTGCGCGATCGAAGTGCGCGCTCTCGAGGTGTGACTGGATCGCGCAGGAATAGGCGGTGAGCAGGTCGGGATGGACGCCGGCCAGCAAGGCCTGGACGCCCTCCGGATAGACGCCCTCGACCGATTCCCGCTCGCCCAGGACGAAGCGGGTCACGAGACCGAGCTCGGGGACCCGGCTCGAGTGGAGAGCGAACTCCCCCAGCAGGACCGGCAGCTGGCGGCGGGTCTGCTCGAGCAGGGTCTCGGTCTCGCGCAGCGACTCACCCAGTCGATCCGAGGCCGCTCGCAGGATCTTCTCGAACTCGGCCAGCAGGCCGTCGACGTCCTCCGAGCCCTCGTCGCGCAGCCCGCGTACCTTCGGACCGTAGACCTCGAGCTGGTAGAGGTTCTCGCGGAACTTCAGCGCCTCGTGGAAGAGCGATCCGACGGCGAGGTCGAAGAGGGCCTCGCCCCGACGCAGCGGCTCGTCGGCCTCGTGCGCACGGAACAAGCCGTGGACCCGCTCCTTCAGGCGGAAGAGCACGCTCGAGTCTCCGTCCGCCACCAGGTGCTTGACGTCCTCGAAGGCCAGCGTACCGGTCCGGAAGTTCGCGAAGAGCGCTCGGAAGCGGTGGTGGACGACGATGAAGTCGCGGACGATGTCGACGAGGCCGGCGTGGACGACCATCTTCCTCTTCCCGTGGGCCTCCTCGGCCTGCGGCCGGGCGAAGTGCCCGGCCGGAATGCTCCGGGAGGCCAGTCCCGGATCCGCCGCGACTAGGAGCCCGCTCCGGGCTTGCGAAAGCGCGAGGTCGCGGCGCTCAGCACGATCCGCTCCGCCGTCTCGGGGTGGAGCTTGCGCGCGCGAGAGAGGAGCAGCGCCTCGCCCTCGACGCGCGCCGGATCCGGCACACAGCAGTCGACCGGGCAGACGGCCGCACACTGCTCTTCGGCGTGGAAGCCGACACACTCGGTACAACGCTCGGGATCGATCTCGAAGATCCGGCTCCCCTCATGGATCGCCTCGTTCGGACATTCGGCCTCGCAGATGCCGCAACCGATGCAAAGCTCGGTGATCTTCGTGGCCATCGCGACATCCTCAAGCTAGGGAAGGTCTGCACGGCGTGCAGATCCCGCGGATCCACGGCGCGAGGGGACCGCGCCGCAAGCCCGGATCGGGTCGCCGGCGCTCGGGCCTGAGCGCCCGTCGGCCGGGGAGACGGGAGGTGCCATCCCATCCCGGGCTCCCGCGGGGCCATCCAACCCCACCGAAGTGACCGGAATTCAGCTTCGCCCTCGCTATCCTGCGAGGGCGCGCCCACTCCGCCGCCGCGGGACCGGAAGGCCCGCAGGCCACCGTGGGATCGAGGAGGAGCCGGTCTTGCGGACCGGCGCCGGCCTCGCGCACGACCCGACCCCCAGACCCCAGACCCCAGACCCAGACAGCAGACAAGGGAAGATCATGAGCCAGCCCGAACGCGAGAGCATGGAAGTCGATGTCCTGTTCGTCGGAGCCGGACCCGCCACCCTGGCGTCCGCATACCACCTGATGAAGCAGGTCGAGCGGCACAACGAGGAGGCCGAGAAGAACGGTCAGCCTCAGGTGGAGCCGCCGGTGGTGCTCGTGATCGAGAAGGGCGCCGGCATCGGCGACCACCAGCTTTCGGGCGCCTGCATGAACCCGCGAGCGATCCGCGAGCTCATCCCGGACTTCGAGGAGAAGGGCTTCCCCACCGAGTTCGTCTGCGACGACGCCCAGTTCATGGCCTTCCTCCCCGGCGGCCTCGCCCTCAAGTCACCGGTGGTGCCGCCCAACTTCCAGAAGAAGGGCTACCACGTCATCTCCCTCTCGAACGTCGTCAAGTGGCTGGGGGAGCGCTGCGAAGAGGTCGGGATCGAGATCTACCCGGGTTTCGCCGGCGCCGAGATCCTCACCGAGGGCGACCGCGTGGTCGGCGTTCGAACCGGCGACATGGGCGTCGACAAGGACGGCAAGCCCAAGTCCAACTACCAGCCCGGCATGGACATCATCGCCAAGGTCACGGTCCTGGGGGAAGGCGTCCGGGGCAGTCTCACCAAGCAGCTGATCGCGCGCTTCGGCCTCGAAGGACAGAACGAGCCCACCTACGAGACCGGCATCAAGGAGATCTGGCGGGTCAAGCCGGAGAACCACAAGCCGGGGCGGGTGATCCACGGGAGCGAGTTCCCCCGCTTCTTCGGCGAGCCCCACGGCATGTGGCTCTACGACATGGCAGACAACCTCGTCTCCTTCGGCTTCGTCACGAACCTCGGATCCGACAATCCGAACTACGACCCGCACCTGAACGCGCAGCGCTTCAAGACCCACCCCTTCATGCGCAAGCTGCTCGACGGGGCGGAGCTGGTCCGGTACGGAGCCAAGGCGCTCCCCACCGGCGGCCTCTACAGCCAGCCCAAGCTCTACACCAACGGAGCCATGCTCGTGGGCGACTCGGCGAACTTCTGCAACGCCTATCGCCTCGCGGGCGTCCACATGGCGATCAAGTCCGGCATGATGGCCGCGGACACGATCCTCGACGGCATGCTCGTAGACGACTACTCGGCCAAGACCCTGGGCGCCTACGCCGAGCGCTACAAGGACAGCTGGGCCTACGACGAGCACATGGAGGCGCGCAACTTCACCGGCTCCATGGAGATCAGCCCCCTCTTCTTCATGGGCCTGAACATGCCCGCGATGATGCTGACCGGCGGGCGCGGCGTGAAGGACCCGCTGCCCACGCACGCGGGCCACAAGGCCATGAAGAAGCTGTGGGAGCTTCCGGAAGAGGAGCGCGAGAAGGAGGACTTCGAGTTCGACGGCGTGCTCACCTTCAGCAAGGAGCACCTGGTCGGGTTCAGCGGGACCGCGCACGAAGCGGACCAGATCCCGCACCTGCACGTCGCGGACACGGACCTCTGCTCGACCACCTGCGCCATCGAGTACGGGAATCCCTGCGAGAACTTCTGCCCGGCGTCGGTCTACGAGATGGTCGACGACACCGAGAACCCGGGGAAGAAGAAGCTCTTCATCCACCACGAGAACTGCGTGCACTGCAAGACCTGCGACATCGCGGACCCGTACCAGGTCATCACCTGGACGACGCCTCAGGGTGGCGAGGGACCCGACTACACCAACATGTAGGCGGCCGACGCGGGCACCCCGGGAGGGGCTGCGCCCCCGATCAGGGCGAGAAGCCCGCCTCCTCGAGCGCCCGGGCCAGCAGCTCGTCGTCGTCGGCCCTCGCGGTGACCCGCAAGGTCGCCGAGGGGGTGGTGGCGTCCGTGGGGAAGGCCCCGGACTCGCTCCGGACCCGGGCCCCTGCCTCGGCGGCGATGAGTGCACCGATGCGGCCGCGCACGCTGACGCCGAGCCCGCTCCCGGGCGACCAGCGCAGTCCAGCGCGACATCCCACCACGAGGGGCGCGATCGCGGCCGCTCCCCCGCAGCAGGGGATCACCTCGATGCCCTGCTCGGACAGCCAGCGATGCGCCGCCGCCGGGGTGCCGTGGGTGACCAGGATGCGATCGCCGCGATCGGCTGCCTCGATGCGACGCAGGGGGCTGCCCGCGCGAGCTCCGAAGGCCCCCTCACCCCGCGCGGCGGCGTAGAGCAGACCTTCGCGCGGCAGGGCCACGAAGGCGGCCTCGTAGCGGCCCCCGACCACGAGGCCCATCATCAGCGCATACGGACCGCGGCCCTCGAGGTACGAGTTCAGGGTGCCGTCGATCGGGTCGATCACCACCTGGGACGCGCTCGACGCCGGGAAGCTCGCGACCCGTGGCGTGTCCTCCTCGGCCGCCAGCGAGACCTCGGGGAAGTGTGCGGCCAGGGCCTCGAGCAGGAGCTCCTGGACCCGGGTGTCGGCTTCGGTCAGCGCCTGCTTGACGGCATCGGTCTCGCCGCGCTTCGGCTCGTTGACGACCTGGCCCTCCAGCTGGCGCGCGAGTCGGGCGGCATCGCGGACCACCGGCTCCAGCAGGCGGACGAACTCGTGGCGGGGGGACGCTTCGGCCATGGCATCGAGCGACGACTCGTCAGGGTGCCAGGGGTCCGGGCCACGGGAGGAGCGGCGAGCCCGGCCGCCACAGGTAGTGGAAGCCGGGAGCGAGCCAGCGCTGCGGGCGAACGGCCGACGCCGCCCCCTCGGCCCGGGGCGGCTCGAGGGGGGAGCGCGTGTACAGGTTGCGTCGCCACTCGCCGGGCCGGTGGTAGCTCACCACCCAGGCCCGCCCGGCACCGGCGCGAGCGCTCAGGGCCGCGACCGCGTCCTCGATGCCTCCCACGCGATCCACGAGGCCGTTCTCGAGGGCCTGGGGGGCGCTGAAGATCCGACCGTCGGCCAGGGAATCCACCTGGTCTCGCGCCAGCTTCGGCCGTCCGCGGTCGACCACCGTACGGAAGCGCTCGTGGAGATCGTCGATCACGGACTGCAGGATCGCCCGGTCGGCATCGGTCTGGGGCCTCAGCATCGAGCCCGAGTCCTTGAAGGCGCCCGCCTTGGTGGTCTGGTCGGTGACCCCGTAGCGCTTCATCAGGCCCGAGAAGTTCACGCTCGTGAAGATGACTCCGATCGATCCCGTCACCGCGGTCGGCTCGGCGACGATCTCGTCGGCCGCCATCGCCACGTAGTAGCCCCCCGAGGCCGCGGTGCCGTAGAAGTGAGCGACCACCGGCAGGCCGGACTCGCGCTTGAAGCGCGACAGCTCGGCGTAGACGACATCGCTGGCCGTGACCTCCCCACCGGGGCTGTCCACGCGCAGCAGCACGCCTCGCAGCGACTCGTCCCGGCGCGCGCGGTCGAGCTGCTCGCGAAAGCGTGCCACGGTGCCCTCCGCACCCACACCGAAGAGGCCCAGGGCGTCGCCGCGGCCGATCACGCCGTCGAGCTCGAGCAGCAGGAGCTTCGCACCCTTCCGACCCTGGTCGCCATGCTCGTGGACGACGCTCTCCACCAGGGGCGCGCGCCCGGCTCCCGACAGCTCGATCTGGATGCACCCCGGGCAGGACGCGAGGAGCGCCAGGAGCACGCAGACGAACGAGGAGCGCGGAGCCCCGCGGCCGCCCCCCAACGACCAACGAAGCCCCGCGCTCCCAGGTGTCCGAGCAGCTCGCCGTCCGCGGTGCGCTGCCCTGCGCGAGCCGAGCGGGACGCCGCCTCCTTCGGCGGCGCCGCCCGGCTCAGCTACATCCGCTCGTGCTGCCACAGTTCGGGCACTTGTAGCAGGCACCGTTGCGAATCATGATCGAGCCGCAGTCCATGCACGAAGGCGCGTCCGCCTGGTTGACGAAGCTGTCCCGCCCGCCCGCCACGGCACCCCGCTCCGGCTCGCCCTCGGCGTCCTGCGACCGCTCGGGCGTCCGCAGCGGGATCGCCTCGAAGGACTCCGCGTCCTCCGACTCGGTCTCGGCACCCGGGTCCGCATCGAGATCGTCGACGATCTCGCTCTCCAGGTAGCGATTGCCCAGGTAGCGGAAGACGTAGTCGACGAGGGACTTCGCCATCGGGATCTCGCGATTGTTGGTGAAGCCCGCCGGCTCGAAGCGCGTGTGGCTGAACTTGTCCACCAGGGCCTTCAGGGGAACACCGTACTGGAGCGAGACCGAGGTCATGGTCGCGATGGTGTCCATCAGACCCGAGATCGTGCTGCCCTCCTTCGCCATCCGCAGGAAGATCTCACCGGGCTTGCCGTCTTCGTAGAGCCCGATCGTGAGATAGCCCTCGTGTCCGGCGATGGAGAACTTGTGGGTGAAGGCGGTCCGCTCGTCGGGCAGCTTGCGGCGCAGCGGCCGGGCATCGGGAGCGGCGCCGGCCGCACCCGGGAGCGCCACGACCTCGGCTCCCTCGGACTCGTTCGACGCGCCCGCGTTGAGCGGCTGGGTGCGCTTGCTGCCGTCGCGGTAGACCGCCAGGGCCTTCAGCCCCAGCGCCCAGCCCATCGTGTACGCCTCCATGATGTCGTCCACGGTGGCGTCCTCGGGCAGGTTCACGGTCTTGCTGATCGCTCCCGAGAGGAAGGGCTGAACGGCACCCATCATGCGCACGTGCCCCATCCAGTGGATCGAGCGGGTCCCGTTCTGTGCCCGGAAGGCACAGTCGAAGACCGCCAGGTGCTCGCTCTCGAGCCCGGGCGCCCCTTCGATGGTCTCCTGCTCCTCCACGTAGGCGGTGATGGCATCGATCTCGTCGGGCGTGTAGCCCAGGCGACGCAGGGCCATCGGAACCGTGCGGTTCAGGATCTTCAGGAAGCCGCCGCCGACCAGCTTCTTGTACTTCACCAGGGCGATGTCGGGCTCGACCCCCGTCGTGTCGCAGTCCATCATGAACGCGATCGTTCCGGTGGGTGCCAGCACCGTCACCTGACCGTTCTTGTACCCGAAGCGCTCTCCGTGCTCGAGGGCCCGGGTCCAGGACTCGCACGAAGCCTCGAGCAGGTCCGCAGGCACGCCGTCCGCCGGCACCGCCTCGGCCGCGGCCTTGTGCATCCCGATGACCTCGAGGAAGGGCTCCCGGTTCGGCAGGTAGCGCGAGAAGGGCCCCATCGCCTCGGCGATCTCGGCACTGGTGAGGTAGGCCTGGCCGCACATCAGCGAGGTGATCGCCGCCGCGAGGTTGCGCCCGCGGTCGCCGTCGTAGGGCTCGCCGAAGGCCATCAGCAGCGCGCCCAGGTTCGCGTAGCCCAGACCGAGCGGCCGGTAGAGATGGCTGTTGCGGTCGATCTGCGGCGTCGGGTAGTCGGCCGGGTCGACCACGATCTCCTGGGCGAGGATGGTCAGCGCCACCGCCCGCCGGAAATCCTCGACCTGGAACTCCGCCACGCCGGTCTCGCTCTCGGCCGGCTCCGACAGGAAGGTCATCAGATTGAGGCTGGCGAGATTGCAGGCCGTGTCGTCGAGGAACATGTACTCGGAGCAGGGGTTGCTCGAGTTGATCCGACCCGAGTTCTTGACCGGGTTCCAGCGATTGATGGTCGAGTCGTACTGGATGCCGGGATCGCCGCACACGTGGGCGGCCTCCGCCATCTCGGCCAGCAGCTCGCGGGCCTTGAAGGTCTCGATCTCCTCATCGGTGGTCACGGCGCGGGTGGTCCAGTCCCGGTTGCGCTCGGCCGCGTCCATGAACTCGTCGGTCACCCGGACCGAGTGGTTGGCGTTCTGGAAGAAGATCGAGTCGTAGGCGCCGCCGGGCACGTTGAAGCCGCCGTCGTAGCCGGCGTCGATCAACGACCAGGCCTTCTTCTCCTCGTCGGACTTGGAGTGGACGAACTCGCGGATGTCGGGATGAGTGACGTCGAGGATCACCATCTTCGCCGCTCGCCGCGTCTTGCCGCCGGACTTGATGACGCCCGCGAAGGCGTCGAAGCCCTTCATGAACGACACCGGGCCCGAAGCCACGCCACCGCCCGCGAGCAGCTCGTGGGAGGACCGGATCTTCGACAGGTTCGAGCCGGTGCCCGAGCCGCCCTTGAAGAGCATCGCCTCGGTCTTCGCCAGGCTCATGATCGAGTCCATGGTGTCCTCGACCGAGTTGATGAAGCAGGCGCTCGCCTGCTGCGGCGTGTCGGGAACGCCGAGGTTGAACCAGACCGGGCTGTTGAAGGCCATCTTCTGGTGAACGAGCAGGTAGGTGAGCTCGTCCGAGAAGGCTTCCTCGTCGGCGGGCGATGCGAAGTAGCCGAGGTCGCGGCCCCACTCGGTGATGCGACCGACCACGCGCCCGATCAGCTGCCGGACACTGGTCTCCCGCTGGGGCGTTCCGATGTGCCCACGGAAGTACTTCGAGACCACGACGTTGGTCGCGAGCTGGGACCAGGTCTTCGGGATCTCGCAGTCGACCTGCTCGAAGACCGTCTCGCCCTTCTCGTTGCCGATCCGCGCCGTCCGCAGCTCCCACTCGACGGTCGAGAACGGGTCTTCACCCTTGCGGGTGAAGTGGCGGGGAATCCGCAGCCCCGCCGTCTGGCTGTCCGTCGCGCCGGTCCTCGTCGTGGCCTCGCCTTCACCCGTGTTCACTGGCTCTCCCCCCAGACTCTTCGTTGTTCTCGTTCTCGTTGCGAATCGCTTGGCTGATCGACCTCGTGGTCGATCCGGATCTGCTGGCGCGCGAATCCCGGACGGCTGCCCAACGTACCGGGGCCATCGGCGATGGGAAACGCGTGAGATGAGAAAACACGGCGTTCTTCTCGACGGGTCGTCGCCGCCCGATCCACCGGGGCAGCGGTCCAATCTGCGAAGCGCGGCTCGCGCGCGTCACGCCCGCGAATCCTGAGGACGGAGGCACCGGCCGGGTCGTGGGCCGATCCGAACAGCGCGGTTCCTGTCACGGAGATTCGGATCAATCGGGTGCTCGGTCTGTGATGGAGGGATCCGGGTGCGGAGTCGCTCCCGGTTCGGGCCGGGTGCCGGGCCATCCGCTGGGACTCTCCCGGACCTTCCTCTGATTGGCTCTCTTCGCCTTCGCCTTGGTTTGCGTCTTGCTTCGTTCCTCGTTCCCGGTGCCGGTCTCGCTCGCTCTTCCTAGTCGCTCTGCCTAGTCGCTCTGCCTGGTCGCTCTTCGTGGTCCCGCTCGGGCGTGCTGGTGCTTGCAGGCGCGCAGATGAGAGAGGCGCCGGTTTCCCGGCGCCCCCGAGTACAGATTCAGGTCCTCCACCCTTACTCTGTCTCGAGCCCCCCTCCCGCAACCGCCTAGTTGCGACCCCCCCAGGCTACAGAGGGGAGCTTCACATCCCCGTACGCCGATCATGATGCTGCCGCGACGGAGGCGAGTCAACCAAAAACTGAGGCTCAGACACAAAATGTTGGGTGTACATCGGCACGGCACCACAATCTGTTGAGTTTCAGGGGCTTTCTCCCGACAGATCGGCAGGGGACCTGCAGGTCGGGGTCCCAAGCTCTCGACAGCAATGACGAAAAGGGCGATCGGGGCGTTCGCGGTGCAGACACCGGGTGGGCGGGCGCCGGCGCGTCCGGGCAGGACCCGGCGAGGCAGAATCGGGTGACCGGCCTGCGACGCCGCGCGGTGTCGGGGGGCGCCTGCCGGACCTAGTCGCCCTCGGGCAGGCCGGTGAGGCGGATGCCGAGCCCTTCCGGCGTCTTGTACCGGATGTTCAGACCGATCAGCAGCGCCGTCATCTCCTCGACGATGCGCGCGTTGGCGAGCGGGCCTCCGTTGACGGCCCGAAGCCCCGGAATCAGGGGGCACAGCCCCATGATGCGCTCGCGGGGGGCCTTCTTGCCGGACACGATCACGTCGCACTCCACCTCCTCCTGCAGATGCTGGAGGCGGTGGGCCGAGACGTTCTGGAAGGCCGAGACCACCTCGACACCCTCGGGTACCAGGGTGGCCAGCATCTCGGCGCACGAGCCCTGCCAGATGCCGAGGGTCCGCATGGCGCCGTCGCCGATGGCGGCCGCCAGCGGCACCGCCATCGAGACGAGGATCGTGCCCGGCGCCAGCTGCTCGCGGATCCCCTTGACCGTGGAGGCGCTGTGCTCGAAGGGAACCGACAGGATCACGATCTCGGCCTGCTCGGTCGCTTCCGGATTCCCGACACCGCGAACGTCGGCGTCGGGAACGGCGGCGAGCACCTCCTTGGCGGCGGCCTCGGCGCGCTCGGGCTTGCGGGAGCCGATCACGACCGGCCTCCCGGCCTGCGCGAAGCGCAGCGCCAGGCCCAGGCCCTGGTCTCCCGTCCCGCCGAGAATGGCGATCGCTTCGTGGTTCTTCGTCATGCGGTCCAAGCTAGCAGGCCGAACGGGCCCGGTCGGCGAGCCCGCTGGCGAGATCGCCGGCCGTGGCCGGCTATGATCCGCTCGTGTCCGACCCCGCGACGACCCCCACCGAGATCGCCCAGAGCGGCCCGCGCGAGCTCCGCATCGCCTGGGGGGACGGAGTCGAGCAGCGGTACGACGTCCGCGCGCTCCGCCTCGCCTGCGGCTGCGCTTCCTGTGTGGACGAGTGGACGGGCGAGGAGCGGCTCGACCCCGACA
>JANQSB010000509.1 GCA_028284295.1 Myxococcota bacterium
CAGCGCCAGCCTACGTGAGCCGGTTCGTTCGACGAGCCCGACTTGCAGGCGCTGAAGGCAGAGCTGGCAGAGAGGAAGGGCTCTCGGCCCTGGCAGCGCACCGGGTCGGGTCCTTCGATGCTCCGCGCACTCGCGCGGCTGGTGGCTGCCAGGGCCGAGAGCCCTTCCTCTCTGCCAGCTCTGCCTTCAGCGCCTGCAAGTCGGGCTCGTCGAACGAACCGGCTCACGTAGGCTGGCGCTGATCACACAGAAAAGGCCCCCCTCCGAACCCGCCCTCGATTCGAAGAGACCGGGGTCCGGCCGTCGCTGCGGCACTCCCAGGCACTCTCTTCGTTAGTCGGGGCGGACCGCGAGAAGAGCGGTCCCTGTACGAAAAATCGCCGTACTCTAGCGGGGTTCGGTGCCCTGTCAACGCGCTGCTGAGGGGGCCGGGAGCGCCCTCGGAGCAGCCGCGCACCGCTCCCGATCAGGTCTCGAGCGGGCCGGAATCCCCACTCCCGCCGGCCAGGAGCCCCTCGGCTCCGAGCGGCTCGGCAGTCGGCTGGGGTGCCGGCAGCAGCTCCTCCTCCTCGGCACCCGTCGTCATGCCTTCCGGCGCGTCGACCTTGATACCGATGCTCTTGTACTTGGCCAGCCCGGTCCCTGCGGGAATCAGACGGCCCATGATCACGTTCTCCTTCAGACCCCGCAGATGATCGACCTTGCCCCAGATCGCCGCTTCCGTGAGGACCTTGGTGGTCTCCTGGAACGAGGCGGCCGAGATGAAGGACTCCGTGGAGAGCGAGGCCTTGGTGATGCCGAGCAGCTGGGGCTCGGCGAGAGCCGGGCGGTTGCCCTCCTCCTCCATCCGGTCGTTCACCGCGTGGAAGACGGTCTTGTCCGCGTGCTCCCCGAGCAGGAAGTCCGTGTCCCCGGCGTCGGTCACCCGCACCTTGCGGAGCATCTGCCGGACGATCACCTCGATGTGCTTGTCGTTGATCTTCACGCCCTGCAGGCGGTAGACCTCCTGGACCTCGTCGGTGAGGTACTTGGCCAGCTCCTTCTCGCCCTTGATCTTCAGGATGTCGTGGGGGTTGGAAGACCCATCCATCAGGGCCTCGCCGGCTCGCACCCGGTCTCCCTCGTGGACGCTGACGTGCTTGCCTTTCGGGATCAGGTACTCCTCGGCATCGCCCCCCTCGTCCGGGGTGACCAGGACGCGCCGCTTCCCGCGGGTGTCGGAGCCGAAGGAGACCACGCCGTCGACCTCGGTCACGACCGCGCACTCCTTGGGCTTCCGGGCCTCGAACAGCTCGGCCACCCGCGGCAGTCCGCCGGTGATGTCCTTGGTCTTCGAAGCCTCGCGGGGGATCTTGGCCACGACGTCGCCGGTGGCGACCTCCTGCCCTTCGACCACCGACAGGAAGGCCCCGACCGGCAGCAGCGCGCGGCCCAGGGTGTCGTTGCCGTCCATCGACTTGATGGAGACCCGCGGTCGCAGCTCCGGGTCCTTCGACTCCGTGATGACCTTGGAGGAGACGCCGGTGAACTCGTCCACCTGCTCCTGCATGGTCGCGCCTTCGGTGATGTCCCCGAACTTCACGACGCCGTGGGCCTCGGAGAGGATGGGACTCGCGAAGGGATCCCAGTCGAGCAGCACGGCCCCGGACTTGACCTGCTGTCCGTCCTCGACGAGGAGGCGGGCCCCGTACACCACCGGATGGCGCTCGCGCTCGCGACCGCTGCCGTCCATGATGCCCAGCTCGGCGTTGCGCGTCATGACGATCGCGCGCCCCTCGCTGTCGTTCACCGTCCGGACCCCGTGGAATCGGACCTCGCCCTCGGTCGTGGCCTCGGCGTGCGACTGCTCCGCCCGCCGGGTGGCCGCGCCACCGATGTGGAAGGTCCGCATGGTCAGCTGGGTGCCGGGCTCGCCGATCGACTGCGCGGCGATGACGCCCACCGCCTCTCCCAGGTTGACCATCTTGCCGCGGGAGAGATCGCGTCCGTAGCAGAGCACGCACACGCCGTGCCGTTCCGCGCAGGTCAGGACCGAGCGCACCTGCACCCGCTCGATGCCGGCGTTCTCGACGATCCGCACCCGATCCTCGTCGAGCTCCTCGCCCGCGTGGACCAGCACCTCTTCGGTCACCGGGTCGAGGATGTCGTTGAGGGTGACCCGGCCGAGGATGCGCTCGCCCAGGGGCTCGACGATCTCACCGGCCTCGATCAGCGGCTCCATCTCGATGGCTTCGTCGGTCTCGCAATCCTGGCTACGGACGATCACGTCCTGGGACACGTCCACGAGGCGGCGGGTCAGGTAGCCCGAGTTCGCCGTCTTGAGCGCCGTGTCCGCCAGCCCCTTCCGCGCACCGTGCGTGGAGATGAAGTACTGCAGCACCGACAGCCCTTCCCGGAAGTTCGCCGTGATCGGCGTCTCGATGATGGCGCCCGAAGGCTTGGCCATCAGGCCCCGGATCCCGGCCAGCTGGCGCATCTGCTGGGCGGAGCCCCGGGCCCCCGAGTCGGCCATCATGTAGATGGCATTGAAGCTGGGGACGCTGTGCTCGTTCCCGTCGCTGTCGACGGCGGTCTCCCGAGCGATCCCGTCCAGCAGCTGCGAGGTGATCCGCTCGGTCGCCTGGGCCCAGATGTCGATCACCTTGTTGTAGCGCCCGCCGTCGGTGATCAGACCCTCCTGGTACTGCTCGTCGATCTGCCGGACCTCCTCGCTGGCTTCCGAGAGGAAGCGCTCCTTGTCCGGCGGCACCTGCA
>JANQSB010000513.1 GCA_028284295.1 Myxococcota bacterium
CTCGGGATAGTGGAACCAGTACGCGGTCGGATCACCCGTCAGGAAGTCGAGGTCGCCGTCGCCGTCGATGTCTCCCAGGTCGAGCGACAAGTAGGAGCCGTACTCGCGACCCCCGACCGGAGCGATCTGCTGTCGCGTGCCGAAGACCCCTTGGGCGCCGTCTCCGGTCTCGTCGTTCAGCAGGAGATTCGCCTCGGCGCGCCGGCTGATGACCTCCCAGTATCTGTACACGCTGGTGTCGGTCACGTAGGCGATGTCGGGTGCCCCGTCTCCGTCGACGTCTTCGACCTCGAGCATCCGCTGGGAGCTTCGGCGATCGTCCAGCACGATCTCCTC
Source organism: Myxococcota bacterium (assembly GCA_028284295.1). Lineage (GTDB taxonomy): Bacteria > Myxococcota_A > UBA9160 > UBA9160 > UBA4427 > JAJDAN01. Next base: position 337 of record JANQSB010000513.1, read on the forward strand.
GAAGGCCAGCGGGCCGGCGGCGGCGGGCGTGCCGGACACAAGCACCGCGAGCCCCGTGCACGCGAAGGCGAGCGCCCGTGAAACCGACCACGCCCTGCTCCATCCCCAGCCGCTGAAGTCGAAACGCACCCGCTCCGCCATGACGCCTCCCGTCCGTCCTGCTGCCGTCGATTGCGGTCCAGGGTGAACGACGGAGCACCGTCCCGACCATCCCCTGTCGAGGGGACCCCAGACGGGGGTCGGCCGGATTCCGGGTGGCCGACTGCCATCGCATGTTCAGGGGAGGCTCGATCCCGACGGCTCGTCCTATGCTGTCGGCTGGCCATGGGAGATCTGGAAGAAGCCACGATCCTGATCGTCGAGGACGATCCGGGCATGCGCGCGCACCTGGAACGCGCCGTCGGCGCGACCGCGGGGCTGCGCCTGCTGGGCAGTGCCGGCAGCCTGCAGGAGGGGCAGGCGGCGCTCCGCAAGGAGGCGCCCACTGCGCTGCTGACGGACCTGGGCCTGCCCGACGGCAGCGGCCTCGAGCTCATCCGCGAGACCCGGGAACAGGCGCCGGAGACCCTGTGCATGGTGGTCACGGTCATGGCCGACGAGCGCACCGTCGTGAAGGCGATCGAGGCCGGAGCCTCGGGCTATCTGCTGAAGGACGGCACCCACGACGAGATCGGCGCGAGCCTGCTCGAGATGCTGGAGGGCGGCTCGCCCATCAGCTCGCGGATCGCACGGCACCTGCTCCGGCGCTTCCGCCCCGAGCCGGCCCCCGAAGCAGCGCATGGAGACGGCCAGGAGCCCTCGCTCGCATCGCCCTCGCCCAGTCTGACCGCGCGGGAGACCGAGGTGCTGCAGCTGATCGCGAAGGGCTTCAGCTTCTCGGAAATCGGAGATCTCCTCGGCATCTCGACCCACACCGTGACGACCCACGTCCGCAAGATCTACGGAAAGCTGGAGGTGCGCTCGCGGGGGGCGGCGGTCTACGAGGCCGTCAGTCTGGGCATCATCGAGATGGATCGCTGACGCCGAGCCGCGACGCCGTCACGCGCCGAGCGGGAGCAGCACCTCGACGGTGGTCCCGCCTCCCGCACGCTCCCTCACCTCGAGCTTCGCCCCGATCTCGCCCGCCCGGGCCGCCATGTTCGACAGACCCCGGCCGGGCCCGTCCGCGGCGCCACCGGGCAGACCGCAGCCGTCGTCACTGACCTCCAGCCGCACGCAATCTCCGTTCCCCGTCGACGACGCCACTCCGGTCGCGATCCGGATGGACTTCGCACCGGAGTGCTTGATGGTGTTGCCGATCGCCTCCTGCACGATGCGCATCACGTGGAGCAGATCGCCCGGGCCGTAGGAAGGCATCGCCGGCACGTCCTCGACCTGCCACTCGAAGCGCAGGCCATGGCGCCGTAGACGCGGCTCGAGGCGTCCACGCAGCATCCCGAGCAGCACGCCCACGTCCTCGACGTCCGGGTCGAGCGAGTCGATCACGATGCGCATGTCCTCGAGCGCGCCGCGCAGCGAGTCCTGAACGTCGTCGCGCGAGCCACCGCCCTCCACCGTCGCCAGCGCAGAGGCCAGGCTTCCCCCGATGCCGTCGTGCACCTCGCGCATGATGCGCTCGCGCTCCTGGGCCAGGGCCCGCTCGCGCTCGAGCCGCCGCTCGCGTTCGAAGCTCGCCTCGAGCTCCGCGTGCTTCTGCTGCACCCGCTCCTCCAGGGTCACGTTGAGCTGCCGGGCCCGATTGAAGGTGCGCAGGAAGCGGATGGTGAGGATCGCGGCGAAGGAGATCGTCAGCAGCGGAGCCGCAAAGGGAAAGAGGTGCGGGACGTCGCGGGCCAGGTGGCCTGTCTGGATCAGGGTGTCGTGGATGCCCAGGATGATCGTGCCGCTGCCCCCCACCACGAAGAAGACCCGCTGTAGCGGCGTCAACCTGCGGAAGAACACGAAGAGCATCACCTGGGCGTAGGAGCCCACCAGCAGGGTGCCGACGTGCCCCGCCGTGCTGAAGTCATGGAAGGTGGGCAGCCCTCGCGTCGCGGCCCACCCGGTCGCCAGCGCGCTCGCCACTCCGAACGCGACCACGCCGCGATCGACCCAGGGGCGCTGCAGTCCCACGAGGCGATGGGTGAACAGGACGCAGAGCGGACCGAGCCAGTCGAAGCCCTGGTGGACGATCCACTGCCAGACCATGGGCCGAACGGGAATCTCCTCGACCCAGTTGTTCGTCATTGCCAGGGCCCAGCTCGCGACGACGGCCCCGAAGTAGAGGTAGACGCTGTCCCGCGTACTGGCGGCGAAGGAAGCCATGAAGAGCACCACCACCGCGGCGAGTACCGTGAAGAGCTCGGGAATCGTCACCTGGAGGAACAGCTGCCGTGCATGCCGGGGCGCCAGCTCGGCAAGGGGACCCAGCCGGATCGCGCTCAGACCCCCGTACGGGGCGTAGGTGTAGAGCCGGACGTCCAGCCGATTCGCCTCCCGCGTGAGAAGGCCCGCTGGAAGGGTCGCGAGCAGAGGCGTGTTCCAGCACTGCGAGACGGGGTAGACGAGGCGACCGCACGACTCGAGGAGCCTGCCGTTCAGCCACAGCTCGGCAGCCATGTTGAACTCGGGCAGATGGATGGCCAGCGGCGCGGCTTCCGAGGACTCCAGGGGGGGCAGCTCGAAGCGGTACCAGGCGTTGCCCTCGAGCCCGGGCCGGCGCTCCGCCCAGTCGTCCGGCAGGGAGACGGGCTCCCAGCGCGCGCTGTCCGGGGGCGGATGATCACTCGGATCGACGAGCAGCCGGCCGCTGGTGATCTCGACGACCTCGGCCGCTGCGGGGACGCAGGACAGGAGCAGAGCACAGCCGAAGAAGAGTCGGAGGCCAGCCCGCCACCCGATCACTCGCCTAGCCTGTCGCCTAGCTACTCGCAGAGCAACCACCGGATCCACCATGCGCGCTGACGCATCTTATCACCCGCGCGAGGGTGTTGGATCGCCTGCTGGGAGACGGGATCACCCGCCGCTCGGCCCCGAATCGCGTTGACTCCCGACGAGCATCCATGAGAAGATCGGCCAGCACGCCCCGGCGAATCGACCCTGCAGCGAATCGACATGTGGGCGTGTCTACGGACGCGGGTCGGTCCCGTCCTGGGAGGAAGTGATGCGCTGGTGGGTACTCGTCCTCTCGCTTCTCGCCGGCTCGGCGCTGGCCGCGGATGGCGTGCTCGAGATCAGTCAGACCTGCGCCGAGAACACCGGGTGCTTCGCGGGCGACACGCCGGGCTTCCCCGTGACGATCGACGGGAGCGCGGGGAGCAGCTACCGCCTGACCAGCGACCTCCTGGTTCCCGACGAGAACACGACGGCGATCTTCGTCTCGGCGATCGCCGCGACGGTGGACCTGGGGGGCTTCTCGATCATCGGGCCCGTCTCGTGCGCCGGGTACGGCGCCACGCTGAGCTGCGGTCCCGCCGGCAGCGGGAACGGGGTGCGCTTCGACCTCGCGCTCGGCTGCCTGAGCGGTGTCGTGCGGAACGGAACGATCCGGGGCATGGGCAGCCAGGGCGTGAGCGCCTCTGCCCGGGACGTGCGCGTCGAGAACGTGATGGCGCTCTACAACGCGGGTGACGGGATCGGTGGCTCGTACGGGACACACGTCGTCGGCTCGCACGCCAACCGGAACGGTGCCGAAGGCTTCGATCTCGACCAGGGGTCCATCCTCGAGTCGAGCACGGCCGTCGGCAACGGCAGTCACGGCGTCGAGTTCGACGGAGACAGCGGGATCGTCCGAGGCGTCGTCTCCCGCAGCAACGGCGGCGACGGCATCAACGTCCGGAAGCTGTCCCTGGTGACCGGGTCGACCAGTCGCGAGAATGCGGGCGCAGGGTTCTCGCTCGATTCGAACTCGCAGTACCGGGCGAACCGATCGTCCGGAACGAACGGGTCACCCGACCGATGCGGCGGTGGCGAGTGCACGGAGCGCCGCCGCTACTACGTGACGCATGCCGAGTACGCGACCACGTCGGCTCTCGGCGCCTGCGCCACGGGCTTCCACATGGCCTCGCGAGGAGAGGTGTACGGGCTGGCCACGCTCGAGTACGACAACGTGCTCGGGTTGAATTTTCTCGAGGACATGGGAGAGGGGCCCGCCATGATTGCCGGCTGGATCCGAACGGGGAACGGCAACTCGTTCGCGGCGCAGCAGCCGGGCGCCGCCAACTGCAACAACTGGGGATCGATCGACTCCGGACACTACGGCACCTTGAGCTATGCCCTCGTTGCGGACGTCACCCCCACCGCGGGGTTCGTCGACGAGTTCTCCTGGCGGGTGGGAACGAGCACGTGCGACCAGACGGAGCGAGTCTGGTGCGTGGAGGACCTGGAGCGGCCGGTCTCGGCTGGGCCGTGACGCCGCCGAGCGGGTCCGCAAAGGGTGCAGACCCCGTGGCCGGCGGGCGCGAAGCGTTCGCCCGCTAGTCCTCGCAGGCGTCGTGGTCGTGGTCTTGCCCCCGGCCCCGGAAGCCCAGGCGAGCCAGGAAGCCGCGCGGACCCTGTCGCAGGATCGACACGACGAGCAGCCCGGCGAAGGCGACGGCCGAGAGCGTGCCCACCGGACTGTCGGGATGACCGCGGTCCGGAATCGAGATCGGAACGCTCGTGCTGGCGAGCCCGTTCACGATCACTCCGAGCAGGAGCGTGGCGCCGAGCAGGACGCAGCCCAGCAACAGGGTCGTTCGCCGCCCGTGGAAGGCGCGCACGGCACCGTAGGTCGTCACGTTCGTG
>JANQSB010000528.1 GCA_028284295.1 Myxococcota bacterium
ACGCGAGCATCAGGGTGTCGCACATGACGCTCGTGCTCGAGACCAGGAAGGCCGGCGAGAGCAGTCCCGCGCAGGTCGCGAAGCCCGGCGAGACGCCCAGCCGTTCCGCCAGCCGCCAGGTCGCGAGGCAGACGACGCCGGCGGGAAGCAGGAAGGCGAGGTGCAACGGGACCTCCCCCTCGCCGAAGAGCGCCCGCACGGCCCCGATGAAGTAGCCCCCGAGTGGGGGGTTCTTCGTGACCTCGTGCATCGGCAGCGGCGTGCCGTACCAGTTCACGTCGAAGTCGAAGAACGCGATCGGATCGTCCCGAAGGTGGTCCCCCAGCATCAGGAAGAGCGTGTCGTCGACGTTGAAGGCCTTGTCGACGAAGAGCGCCAGCACTCCGAGGACGAGTCCGCAACAGAGCCAGACGCCCCGGTCGGAGCGCGGCGATTCGACGGAACGCATCGCCGCCGCGGGCGGGCTGCTCGCTTCCGTGCTCACCCGAGGAGCCTAGCGCGGGCGGATCGACGCCTCGCCAGCCTCGAAGAGGCCCTTCAGCTCACCGGCGTCGGCCTCGATCAAGCGCTCGACCCAGCGATGGAAGCGGTGACCCCCGCCTTCGTTGCGACCGAAGAGCACCTCGTCGAGCGTGCCAGTGCGGAGCGCCTGCTGCTGACGCAGACCCGTCGCGTAGTCCTCCTCGCGCACGACGTACTCCAGCAGGTCGATCTGCTTCTGTGCCTCGGCGCGCTGCGCCTCGTCCGGTTCGTTGGCCATCAGGTAGTTCTGCACGGTCACGCTCTCGCCCGGCGTGCTCCCGGGGAAGAGCTGCGACAGCAGGACCCCGGGTCCGCCCGCGTCGAAGGTGGCGATGGAGACGTGCGGGAAGACGGTCCAGACCCCACCCATCAGGACCGAGTCCGGCCACTCTTCCTCGCTCAGCTCGTCCATCTGCGCCAGCCCCGGATGCGGGGACGAGACGCGCTGATGGGGTCCCCAGGCGTAGTAGTGGGCCTGGTTGGGGAACTTCGGGCCGAAGGTCTCCTTGTGGAGGATCGGCAGGTGGTACAGGTCCAGATACCCGTCGTAGGCGATCTTCCAGTTCGGCCCCTCGACCGAACGCTGCGACACGAGGTGCCAGTCCTCGAAGTGGAAGTGCGCGAGCATTTCGTCGTAACCGCCCAGGAACACGTCGATATCGAGCTCGGCGGCGGGGTCGAGATGGACCCACACGAGGCCCGCCCGCTCGGCCACCGGCAGGCGGGTGAGCCCCAGGCAGGACTTGTCGACGTCTCCGAACTCCGAAGCCGAGAGGATGCCGACCAGGGCCCCCTCGTCGTCGTAGGCCCAGGCGTGATAGGGACAGATGAAGCGGCGTGCCTTGCCGCCGCCCGTCGGCATCAGCTGGGCGCCCCGGTGGCTGCACAGGTTCACGAAGGCGCGCAGCTCGCCGTCCCGTGCCCGAGCGATCAGCACCGGCACTCCCAGCACCTCGAGGGCCTTGTAGCGACCGGGCTCGCGCAGCTCCGCGGTGGTGGCCAGCAGCAGCGGGACGCGACGGAAGATGCCGTCGATCTCGCGCCGCCAGCGGCCCTCGTCCCAGTAGTTCGAGGCCGGCACGCGGAACACCTCGGGCTCCAGCTCCTGGGTGCCCGCCTTCGCGTGGTCGACGCAGTGGCGCATCATCTCGATCAGGCGTTTTCGACTCATCTCGCGGTCCTCGAGGTCTCGCTCACCGTGCCGAGTCTACCGCCCCGCCCCCCGGTCCGGCTGTGTCGGATCCACCGGACCGTTGGTCGTCTTCTCGCCCGACCTGCCTGTCGCTTGCTCAGTCGCGTCTCAGCTGGCCGCCTTCATCGAGCCGACGGTCTGCCCCTGGATCGAGCTGCCGTCCTCGCTGAGCAGCCGGCTCTGGGCGTGGGCCAGGTGGTGCATGTCGAACACCGCCTGCATGGCGTTCCACTGCCCCATCTGGTCGAGGGTGCGGTTCACCGACTGCTTGGCCATGCGCAGGCCGAAGGGGTCCATGCGCGCGATCTTGCCCGCGACCTCGTAGGCCTTCTCCTCGAGCTTCTCGCGCGGCACGACGTGGTTCACCATGCCCAGCCGATAGGCCTCCTGCGCGTCCAGGAACTCGCCCGTGAACAGGAACTCCTTGGCCTTGCGGGCCCCGAGCTCCCACGGGTGCGCGAAGTACTCGACGCCACCGACGCCCATGCGCAGCACCGGATCGCTGAAGAGCGCGTCTTCCGAGGCCACGATCAGGTCCATCGGCCAGCACAGCATCAGCCCGCCCGCGATGCACTTGCCGTGAACCGCCGCGATGGTGGGCTTGGGCAGATCGCGCCAGCTCTTCGTCTTCTCCAGGTAGTGGATCTGCTCCCAGCCGTAGTGGGAGTGGATGCCCGTCGAAGGATCGATGACGTCCTTGAAGAGCTTCGCGGACTCCGGGCTGATGTCGTGCCCCGCCGACCAGTGGGGACCGTTCGCCCGAACCACGATCACGCGCACCTCCTTGTCGTCGACGGCCCGGTGCAGGGCCTCGTCGAACTGCTCCAGGAAGGGAGGATGCTGGGCGTTGCGGGCATCGGGACGATCGAGGACCACCGTCGCGATGGCGCCGTCGGTCTCGTATTGGATGAAGCGTTCTTCGGACATGGGGCTCCTCCTGCGCGGTCAGCTGCGACTGCGCGGCATGCCCAGACAGGCCTGGGCGACGATGCTCTTCATGATCTCGCTGGTGCCACCGTAGATGGCCGTCGCGGTCGAGAGGCGATAGGCGAACTCCACCGCAGCGACGCCGGCCGCGAAGCCGTTGTCCGGCCCTCGCAGCAGCGAGTCGGGGGCGCACAGATCCATCAGGTCGCTGGCGTCCTCGATGTAGCGGTCGGTGGAGAAGAACTTGGAGAGCGGTCCGAGCCCGGGCTCGGCGATCCCCTCGGCCCCGACGAAGAGCGCGCGCTGCGAGATCGCCTCGACGAGCTCGGTGTGGATGGCCACCCGAGCGAGGCGGGCGCGGGTGGTGGAGTCGTCCATCGGGAGGCTGCCGTCCGAGCGGGGTGTTCGGGCCCACTCGACGGCGCCCGCCAGCAACCGGCGCATCCCCCCGGCTCCTCCCCCACCGTGCTCGAGCTCAAGCGCGTAGGCGATGACCGACCACCCCCCGTCCACTGGCCCGACCCGATAGCGGTCCGGGACGCGCACGTCGGTGTAGTAGGTGCAGTTGGTCCGCTCGTCCGAGAGGGTGTGGACGGGCTGGATCTCGATCCCCGACAGATCCAGCGGCAGCATGAACATGGTCAGTCCCTTGTGCTTGGGGACCTCGGTGTTGGTGCGGGTGAGCAGGAAGACGTACTGCGCCAGGTTCGCGCCGCTGGTGAACATCTTCTGACCGTTGATGATCCAGTCCTCTCCGTCGCGCACGGCGCGGGTCTGGGCGGCGGCCACGTCCGAGCCGGAGCCGGGCTCCGTATACCCGAGACTCGAGATGGCGTCGCCGCGGGCGATGCGCTGGATCACCTCCTGCTTCAGCTCCTCGCTGCCGAAGCGCAGCACGGTCTGGGCCACCATGCCGGTCGTCGTGATCGCGTAGCGCGACCAGCCGTACTCGTCGAAGACGCGCGAGAGCGCGACCATCTCGTAGCGACCCCGCCCCTGGCCTCCGTACTCGACCGGCCAGCTGGGGTAGAGCAGCCCGGCCTCGGCGAGCTTGCGCTGGAAGCCGGGATGGTGTCCCTCCCACGCGAAGTGCCGATGCTCGCGCAGCTCGTCGTTCATGTTCTCTTCGAAGAATCGCCGCGCACGCTCCCCGAACTCCTCGGCCTCGGGCGGGAGGCCGTAGTCGAGGTGGATCTCGCCGGGGTCCGGCAGGGCGACGGGTGCGGACTCCCCCCAGAGCCGCTCCGCGGCCACCTGCAGCTCTCGCTGGGGATCGCCGTACGGGAGCGGAAGCGACTTGCCCCGGCGGTGATAGAGCTGGATGTCGTACTCGAGCGACAGCCCGTAGCCGCCGTGGGTGTGGAGCGCTCGCGCCACCGCTCGACTCGCGGCCTCCGCGGCCCACGCGAAGCCCATGGAGATCCAGGCCGCCGCGGCGGGATGCTCGTTGGCGAGTGCCCAGACCGTGCGTCGCGCCAACAGCCGTGAGCCCTCGATGTCCGCCACGGAGTCGGCCAGCGGATGGGCGATGGCCTGGAAGGTCCCGATCGGGCGGTCGAACTGGATGCGCTCGCTCGCGTAGCGGGCAGCCATCTCGAGCGCCTCCCGCCCGAGCCCGGCCAGCGCGGAGCCGACCAGCAGCTTCCACTCCTCGCGGGCCGCCTGGTATCGCGCCCGCGCCTCCGGACCCGAGTCGAGGAGCTCGCCGTCCGCGTCGTCGAGCTCCCAACGTCCGATCGGGTCCGAGCCCAGGTTCGCGACCGCCTGCCGCTCGGGCTCGGCACGGGTCAGCAGGACGAGCTCGTCGCCACGCAGGCCGACGACCGCACTCGCGACGGCGCCACCGGGAATCCACTGGCCGGGCTGCCGGGCCAGGTCGTGCAGGGCGAACGAGACCACGGCCGCGCCGCTGCCGAGCCGCTCCAGCCAGGAAGCGGCCGCGTCCGACTCGCAGGCCGCCAGCACCCGGGCCGCGACGATCGCCTCGACGAGGGGCGACGCGGCCAGCTTGCGCCCCGCCTCTTCCGCCAGGATCACGGCATCCAGCAGGCTGGCACCGGCGCCACCGGCGGCTTCGGGCACCCGGATGACCAGGGCCCCGGTCTCGGCCAGCTGCTTCCAGAGCGCCGGGTCGAAGCCGAGGGGCTCGGCGGCCCGCACCCGGGCCGGGCTCGACTCGACGGCGAAGAGCTGCGAGAAGGTGTCTCTCAGGAGCTCCTGCTCTTCGGTGGGATCGAGCTGCACGGCGGATCCTTCCTGCCTTCTCCGTGCTCGCGTCCGGGCTCGCGCACCGACGCGTGCGGCCGCGGCCGGGAAGGCCCGGGACTTGTTACCCCAGGAGCGGAGACGGCTCAAACGCCGTCCCTCAGGCGTCGGAGTCGCCCCAGCCACCGGGAATCGCCGCGTCGACGGTGACGCGGCGATGCGCGAAGAGCCAACGGTCGTCGACGCAACGATAGACGTCGACATAGCGACCCCAGTGGTCCAGCCCCCGGTCCGTCAGGGCCGCGTAGTAGCAGCGCCCGCTCGCCTGGAGCGGACCCTGGAGGTCGATCTGGTGGGTGGCCGTGAAGTGGCGGATGAGGCGGGCCGCTCCGGCGTCGCCCGTTCGCTCCGCGGCTCCGACGAAGACACTCCGGATTCCGGCACCCGTCTCGCGCCGACCGCCCGGAAGCTCCAGGACCGCGTCATCGGTGAAGAGCGCCAGCAGCTCGTCGAAGCGGCCGGCATCGCCGCTCGCGTTGTAGCGAGCCACGAGGTCGCGAATGGCCTCGCGCGCCGAGAGCTCCCAGTGCTCCATGGGCTCGCGATGGAATCGCCGCGCCAGTAACGTGTCAAGCCGACCGGAGGCCGAGCGTGCCCGACCACCCCACTCGCGACGAGATCCGCCTGCTCGACGGAGCCTTCTACGTCGACCGTCCACTCGAGCACTACGCGTGGATGCGCGAGCACGCGCCGGTCTACTGGGACGCCCGGGACGAGGTCTGGGGCATCACCCTCTACGACGACATCATGTCGATCTCGAAGCAGCCCGAGCTCTTCGGCTCCGGCAAGGGCTCCCGCCCGGACAGCTGGACGCCGTCCATGATCAACATGGACGATCCCGAGCACAAGCGTCGGCGCAACCTGGTCAATCGCGGCTTCACGCCGCGCCGCCTGCGCGACCACGAGGCGAAGATCCGCGGCATCTGCAGCCGCCTCATCGACTCGGTGTGCGAGCGGGGCGAGTGCGAGTTCGTGCGCGAGATCGCGGCACCCCTGCCCCTGATCATGATCGGCGACATGCTGGGGATGCCGCCCGGGGACTTCGAGACCCTGCTGCGATGGTCCGAGACGATGCTGAAGGCGACCTCGAACACCGCCACCGACGCCGACCGCGACGCCGCCATGCAGGCGGGTGCCGAGTACTTCGGATACGCGATGAAGGCGATCGAGGAGCGCAAGCAGGCTCCGACCGACGACCTGGTCTCCGTGCTGGTGCACGCCGAGATCGAGGGGCGCGGCCTGAGCGACGACGAGATCGCGCACGAGTCGCTCCTGATTCTCGTCGGGGGCGACGAGACCACGCGACACGTGATCGTCGAGGGGGCCCTGGCCCTGATGCAGCACCCGGACCAGCGCCAGCAGCTGATCGCGGATCCCGCGAAGCTCCCGACCGCCGTCGAGGAGATGCTGCGCTGGGTCTCGCCCATCAAGAACATGAACCGCACGGCCACCCGGGACACCGAGCTGCGCGGGCAGACGATCCGCGAGGGCGAGCGGCTGCTGCTCCTTTACCCGTCCGGGAATCGCGACGCGAGCGCCTTCCCCGACCCCGACCGTTTCGACGTCGAGCGGACTCCGAACAACCACGTCGCGTTCGGCGGCTACGGAACACATCACTGCCTGGGCGCGAGCCTCGCCCGCCTGGAGCTGCGGATCCTCTTCGAGGAGCTGCTCTCGCGCATGCCGGACCTCGAGCTCGCGAGCGAGGACCCGTTGCCCCTGCGGCCTTCGAACTTCATCGTCGGCGTCGAGGAGATGCCGGTGCGCTTCACGCCCTCGGCGCCCTCCGGCTCCTGAGGGAGCTGCGACCCGATGCCGGACCTGATGGCGGACACCCGGGTCGAACGAGCCGAGCCTGGACACTACGCGGCGAGCCTGTCTCCCGACTGGGCGGTATGGGGCCCGAACGGCGGCTACCTGGCCGCCCTCGCCCTGCGAGCGGCCCTGGCCGAGAGCCGCCTGTCCCGACCCGCGAGCTTCCACTGTCACTTCCTGTCGGTCGGCGAGTTCGCTCCCGTCGTCCTCGAGGTCTCGCGACTCGGGGGCGGCCGACGGGCGGAATCGCTCCGGGTCGACGTGCGCCAGGGCGATCGGCTGCTGCTGGCCGCGACGGTCTGGACCGCGGACGAAGGCCTGCAGGGCTACCAGCACGAGGCCGCGACGGCCCCCGGCGTCCCGGGTCCCGATGCGCTGGAGAGCTACGGGACCCTCGCCGGGGACGAGTACGCGGAGTGGTATCCCATCTGGAGGAGCATCGAGGGCCGACCGGTGCGCTGGCGCGAGCCACCGGGCGAGCCCACCTGGCACTGCTGGCTACGCCTGACCGACACGCCCATCGAGAGCATCGAGGCCGATGCGGTCCGCCAGCTCTTCTGGTTGGACATGCCGGGCTGGAACGCGACGATCAGTGCCCACGCCTGGCCCTTTCCCTTCCTGACGCCGAACCTCGACCTGACCGTGCAGTTCCATCGCTTCGACACCGGCGTGGACTGGCTCCTGGCCGACGGCACGGTGCCGCTCGCCGTCGACGGGCTCGTCGGCTGTGTGTCCCGGGTGTGGACGCCCGACGGAAGGCTGCTGGCCACGGGCACGTCCAAGCACACCTGTCGGCCGAACCCGGGTTACGAACAGGAGCTCGAGCAGGCCCGGGCCCAGGGCCTGCTGCCAACGGATTCCGAACCCTGAACCGGGTTCGCACGCCAGCCCGCGGGGGCGCTCCTCGCGTTGCGCGTCGCCTGCCGGACAGCGTCAGGCTGCACGTCGCCTTCCGGACACCGATAGTTCGCGTGAGAATCGTTGCACCCCCTACCCAAGTCGCTCCGTCGGGGCTGTAATTGGCCCCGATCCCCATTCGACACGAACGGTGCGGGTCACCGGGTCGCGCGTTGGGGGCACATACCGGGGGGTGACGCCACGCGGCAAGCGAGCGGACCCCACTCGAACCGTCCAGCAGCTACACGCTCTACTCGACGCTCAACACTCAACATTCAACATCCGACTGAGAGCCCATGACCGCCGACGCCCCTACCCGCAATCCCAAGCTCCTCGCTTGGGTCGATGAAGTCGCCTCCCTCACGCAGCCGGATCAGATCCGGTGGTGCGACGGCTCCCAGGCCGAGTACGACGAGATGTTCGAGATCATGCTGGCGTCGGGCACGGCGCAGCGTCTCGACGAGAGCAAGCGCCCGGGCTCCTACCTGGTGCTGAGCGATCCCGCCGATGTCGCACGCGTCGAGGACCGGACCTTCATCTGCTGCGAGAAGGAGGAGGACGCCGGGCCCACCAACAACTGGTGTGCTCCGGCCGAGATGAAGGAGACGCTCCGGGGTCTCTTCGCGGGATCGATGCGCGGACGCACCCTGTACGTGATTCCCTTCAGCATGGGCCCGCTCGGCTCGCACATCGCGCACATCGGCGTGCAGCTCTCGGACTCGCCGTACGTGGTGGCCAACATGCGCACGATGACGCGGATGGGGACGAAGGTCCTCGACGTCCTCGGCGACGACGGCGACTTCGTCCCCTGCCTTCATTCGGTCGGATATCCCCTCGAGCCCGGACAGGCCGACATCGCCTGGCCCTGCGACGGGGACAACAAGTACATCGTGCACTTCCCGGAGACCCGGGAGATCTGGAGCTACGGATCCGGCTACGGCGGCAACGCCCTGCTCGGCAAGAAGTGCTTCGCCCTCCGCATCGCGTCGACGATGGCCCGCGACGAGGGCTGGCTGGCCGAGCACATGCTGATCATGAAGCTGACCTCGCCCGAGAGCGAGGTGCGCTACATCGCAGCCGCCTTCCCGAGCGCCTGCGGCAAGACCAATCTCGCCATGCTGGAGCCGACCCTGTCGGGTTGGAAGGTCGAGACCGTCGGCGACGACATCGCGTGGATGAAGTTCGGCGAAGACGGCCAGCTCTACGCCATCAACCCCGAGGCGGGCTTCTTCGGCGTCGCGCCCGGCACCAGCATGCAGTCGAACCCCAACGCCATGCGCGGCCTCGACGAGAACTGCATCTTCACCAACGTGGGCCACACGGACGACGGGGACATCTGGTGGGAGGAGATGAGCGAGCCGCCGGCCCACCTGACGGACTGGCGGGGCGACGACTGGACGCCCGAGAGCGGCACCCCGGCGGCCCATCCGAACGCGCGCTTCACGGCACCGGCCAGCCAGTGCCCGGTGATCGCTCCCGAGTGGGAGGATCCCAACGGCGTCCCGATCAGCGCGATCCTCTTCGGCGGACGCCGCGCGACGGTGGTCCCGTTGGTGCACGAGGCCCGCAGCTGGCAGCACGGCACCTTCCTCGGCTCGATCATCTCGAGCGAGAAGACCGCCGCCGCCGCGGGCAAGATCGGCGAGCTCCGCCGCGACCCGATGGCCATGCTGCCCTTCTGCGGATACAACATGGCCGACTACTGGGCGCACTGGCTGGAGATGGGCGCGCGGGAGGGAGCCCAGCTTCCCCGCATCTACTACGTCAACTGGTTCCGCAAGAGCAGCGGCGGTGACTTCCTGTGGCCCGGCTTCGGCGACAACGGACGCGTCCTCAAGTGGGTGTTCGAGCGCTGTGCGGGCAAGACGGACGGGCTCGAGACCCCGATCGGCGTCGTCCCGGCGCCCGGCGAGCTCGACCTGGACGGGCTGGCGCTCGACGAAGAAGACGTGAAGGAGCTGCTCGAGGTGGACGTGGACGGCTGGCTCGCGGAGATCCCCCTGATCCGCGAGTACTACCAGCAGTTCGGCGTCCGGCTGCCGGCCACGCTGTCGAGCGAGCTCGACGCGCTGGAGGCGCGCCTCCGGTCCGACGGCTGAACCGTTGCCGGTCGAGTTCGTCGACTTCGAGGCCGCCCGCGATCGGGACGGCCTGCGGATGGTGGTCGTCCCCGGCGTGCCCAGTCCCTGGGGCGAAGCCGCCAAGGGCATCTTCCACGTCAAGCAGATCCCCTGGGTGGCCGTGCGCCTCGACCCCGGCAACGACGCCATGGCCGAGTGGAGCGGCGAGCGCAGCGGCCCGGTCGCGATCTACGAGGACGAGGCTCCGCGCGGCGGCTGGGCGCAGATCCTGCTGCTGGCCGAGCGGCTGGCGCCCGAGCCTGCCCTGCTTCCCCGGGATGCCGGCCAACGGGCCCTGGCCATGGGGATCGCGCACGAGCTCTGCGGAGAGATGGGCCTCGGGTGGTGCGAACGGAACGCCAGCGTGCACTCGGCGCTGAACGGGGGCCCGGGCTTCCCGAAGGGCGTCGCGAAGTACCTGGCCGACAAGTACCACTATCGGGAGTCCGAGGGCGAGCTCTACCGCCAGCGCGTGGTCGAGATCCTCCGGGCGCTCGCCGCGCGCCTCGAGGCCCAGCGCGACGCGGGGAGCCGCTACTACCTCGGCGACTCCCTGACGGCCGTCGACATCTACAGCGCGACCTTCCTGGCGATGTTCGGACCGCTGCCGCCCGAGCAGTGCGCGATGCCCGACGCCATGCGCGCGGCCTTCGAGGCCAACGACGAAGAGACGACGGCCGCCCTGGCGCCGATCCTGTTCGAGCACCGCGACCACGTCTACGCCGAGCATCTCGAGCTGCCCCTGACCCTCGCCTGAGGCGGCGACGGGACGCAGGGCCCGCTCGGCTCGCGACCGGGCGCTACCAGGTATCGACGTTGGGGCGCTTCTTGCCGCTGCGCGGTGCCGGCGGAGCCGCCGAGTCGAGCGCCGCCAGGATCCAGCGCCGCGAATCCACCGGGTCGATCACCTCGTCGATCTCGAAGTGCGAGGCCATGTTGACCGCCTTGCCGTGGGCGTACATGCGATCGACCATCTCCTGGAAGAGCGCGCGGCGCTCTTCGGGGTCTTCGACGGCCTCGAGCTCCTTGCGGTAGCCGAGCTTCACGGCTCCCTCGAGCCCCATTCCGCCGAACTCACCGGTGGGCCACGCGACAGTGAAGAGCGGGGCGTGGAAGCTGCCTCCCGCCATCGCCTGGGCGCCCAGGCCGTATCCCTTGCGCAGCACGATCGTGAAGAAGGGCACGCTCAGGTTCGCCCCCGTCACGAAGAGGCGCGAGCAGTGCCGCACCAGGCCCGTCTTTTCGACCTCCGGCCCCACCATCATGCCCGGGGTGTCGCACAGGAAGAGCAGCGGCAGGTCGAAGGCATCACACAGCTGCATGAAGCGGGCCGCCTTGTCGGCCCCTTCACTGTCGATGGCCCCCGCCAGGTGGGTCGGGTTGTTGGCGACGATCCCCAAAGGACGCCCTTCCACGCGCGCGAGCGCGGTGACCATCCCGGGCCCGAACGCGCGGCGCAGCTCGAGCACGCTCCCGGTGTCGGCCAGGCCCTCGATCACCTTCCGGACGTCGTAGACGCGCAGGCGATTCTCCGGGACGGCGTGTCGCAGCGCGCGCTGATCCGCACAGCTCCAGGACTCCAGGGAGCCCTGGAAGTAGGACAGGTAGCGGCGGGCGACCGCGACGGCCTCCGCCTCGTCGGAGACCGGCAGGTCGACCACGCCGTTCGGGACCTGCACCGCCATGGCGCCGACCTCGTCGGGCCGGAAGACGCCCAGGCCACCTCCTTCGATCATGGCCGGGCCGCCCATCCCGATGTTCGAGTTCTCGGTGGCGATGACGACGTCGCAGCAACCGAGCAGCGCCGCGTTTCCCGCGAAGCAGCGACCCGAGTTGATGCCCAACAGCGGGACCAGCCCGCTCAGACGACCGAAGTAGTGGAAGGCCAGACAGTCCAGACCCGCGACTCCCGCCCCGTCCGTGTCGCCCGGGCGCCCTCCCCCGCCTTCGGTGAAGAAGACGACCGGGAGTCGCTGCTGCTCGGCGATCTCGAAGAGCCGGTCCTTCTTGCGGTGGTTCTGCAGCCCCTGGGTACCCGCGAGTACCGTGTAGTCGTAGGAGAGAACCGCGCAGCGCGCGTCTCGGGGCCCGAACAGGTCGCCGTTGACCCGACCGATGCCCGAGACCAGGCCGTCGGCCGGCGTGTTCGCGACCAGGTCCTCGATCGCCCGGCGACGCCGCTGGGCGGCGATCACGAGCGACCCGTACTCGACGAAGCTGTCGGCGTCGCACAGGTCTTCGACGTTCTCGCGAGCCGTGCGCTGACCGGTCTTGCGCCTCCGCTCGACCGCCTGCGGGCGCGCCGCATCGCCGGTCGCAGCCAGTCGCTCTCGCAGCTCCTCGAGGTCGGGCCGCACCCGGGAGAGGTCGAGCGCCGCTTCCGGCGCGGCATCGCCCCGCGCGGCCTCGGTGGCCTCGATCCGCAGCAGCAGCGCGCCCTCGGCCACCGTGTCTCCCGCTGCGACGCAGACCTCGCGCACGACACCGTCCACCGGCGACTCGAGCACGTGCTCCATCTTCATGGCCTCGAGAACCGCCACGGCACCGCCCTGCCGGACGAGGTCCCCCACGGCCACCTCCAGCGTCGCCAGGGTGCCCTGCATGGGCGCCCGGACCGGCTGGCCGCTGCCGGGCGACTCCGTCGGCGCGGTCGGAGCTCGCGAGACCTCCGCGGAGCGTCCGTGCTCGAGCACCGCGAGCGGATCCTCGTCGTCCAGCCGCGCGCCCGTCGACCCCAGCGCGCGATCCGGTGGCGGCGCCACCTCGGCATGCGCCGCAGCCGCCTCGACGAGCTCCGCGGCATGCCGCTCCACGAAGCGCGTGTCGACGCAGTCGGCCGCGACCTCCGGATGCGCGAGCAGCGCACGGAGGAAGGACGCATTCGTCTCGACGCCCCGAACGCCCAGCTCCCGCAGCGCCCGGTCGGCCCGACGCAGCAGCTCTCCATAGCGCGGAGTCGGAACGTGGACGACGAGCTTGGCGAGGAGCGCGTCGAAGGCGGGGCTCGCCTCGTGCCCCGCGAAGGCCGCCGAGTCGACCCGGACGCCGGGACCCGTCGGCGGCTCCCAGGACTCGACCGTTCCGACTCTCGGGCGCACCGTGCCGTCCGGCTGCATGCTCTCGGTGTTGATCCGCAGCTGCATGGCCATGCCGCGAGGCACCGGGGGACGATCGGGATCCAGCCCCTGGTCCTCGAAGCGCTCGCCGGCGGCCAAGCGCAGCTGCAGCTGGACGAGGTCGACCCCGGACACCTCCTCGGTGACCGTGTGCTCGACCTGCAGCCGGGGATTGGCCTCGATGAACGAGAAGGCGCTCGCGGACGGCTCCGCCCCGCCCTCCACCAGGAACTCGAAGGTGCCCAGACTGCGGTAGTCCTCCGCCTTCGCCATACGCAGGGCGGCTCCCGTCAGCTGGTCCCGGAGCGCGTCCGACAGCCCGGGACTGGGCGCCAGCTCGACCAGCTTCTGGTGGCGCCGCTGCAGCGTGCACTCGCGCTCGCCGAGATGCATCACGCGGCCCGCACCGTCGCCGACGACCTGGACCTCGACATGACGCGCCGCGCGCACCAGCCTCTCGCAGTAGAGCGCCGGATTGCCGAAGGCGAGCTTCGCTTCGTGCTGGCAGCGCTCGAACGCGGACTCCAGCTCCCCGAGCTCCTCGACCGCGCGCATCCCTCGGCCGCCGCCGCCCGCCACGGCCTTGAGGACCATCGCCTGGCCGGCCGGCAGGGACTCGAAGAAGGCACGCGCCTCGTCGAGCTCCACGGCTCCGGAGCTGCCTCGAACCACCGGCACGTCGAGCCGCTGTGCCAGCCCGCGTGCCGACAGCTTGTCGCCGAAGAGCTCGAGCTGGACGGGGGTGGGACCCACGAACTGGACGCCCGCATCCTCGCAGGCACGCGCGAATGCGGAGCTCTCGCTCAGGAAGCCATAGCCGGGATGGAGCGCATCGCAGTCGGCGCGGCGTGCCGCCTCGACGACCTGGTCCACGTCCAGGTAGGCGCGGCCGCCGCGCCCGGGCAGGGCCACCGCCTCGCTCGCGAGCCGGACATGGAGGCTGTCCGCATCGTCCTCCGAGTGGATGGCCACGCCGCGAATCCCCAGCTCGTCGGCCGCACGCAGGACCCGGATCGCGATCTCCCCGCGATTGGCAACGAGCAGGCTCTTCATCGGGACGGCTCACCTCCATGGACGGAACCCGGCGCGGATCCGAAGCGCGCCCCATGGTTGCAGGCCCTTCCGCGATCCGCGATCGCGCCAGCCCGGTCGACTCCCGGGCAGCTTCGAGTCGGAATGTCCGATAATATTACGTTCTACTCAGAAACGTAATGTACTGTCCCGAAGTCTGGAATTCGAGTTGAACGTCGACACCCGGCAAGCGTCGGTCCTCCGGGATGGAGCGCGCCAGCGACTGCTCGCCGCTGGCGAACGCTGCGCACTCCGCAACGGCTCGCTGCGGATCCGGATCGCAGACGTGGCCCGCGAGGCCGGCGTCAGTCGCCCCACGGTCTACCGCCACTTCGAGGACGCCGACGCGCTCCGACGAGACACGGCAGAGCGACTCGCCGCACAGCTGGCGCTCGCGCTCGTCGCGGCCCGGATCGTCCACGCGGACCCGGCGCGGGCGGTCGTCGAGACGGTCCTGGCCTGGATCGGCCTGCTGGCTCGCGATCCCCGTCTCGAGCTTCTCGCGCGCGAGCGCCCCGAGGCGCTCACGACGCCGGCCTTCTTCGCCGCGCTGGCGCCGAGCCTGCCCGAGCTGCCCACGACCCCGTCCGTGCCCGGGGACGAGAGCACCGAGCTGGCGCTCCGCCTCGCCCTCTCCTTCGCGGGAGCTCCCCGAGTCCGGCAGGACGAGGCTGCACTGCGCGGCCTGCTGATGCGACGCTTGCTTCCGGCCCTCGGCCTGCAGAAGCCCCGAACGAGATAGCTCCGGCGACATAGCCCACGACGCAAATCGCACTATCGTCGGTGCCCGGGAGGCCAGGTGTCCGACGGACTGCTGCTCGTGATCGGGCTGATGCTCCTGCTCGGCGGGGGAGAAGCCGTCGTGCGCGGTGCGGCATCGCTGGCGCGCACGATGGGCATCTCGAACCTCGCCATCGGGCTGCTGGTGGTCGCGTTCGGAACCAGCGCACCCGAGCTGGCCGTGAACGTCACGGCGGCCTTCAGCAACGAGACGGACCTCTCCTTCGGGAACATCGTCGGGTCGAACATGGCCAACGTCGGCATGGTCGTGGGAATCTGCGGCCTGATCCGCGCGTTGCAGATCGACAGCGTCGTCGTCTCGCGCGAGATCCCGATGATGCTGCTCGCCACGGTCGCGACCATCGTGATGGCCGCGGACACGGTGGTCGACGGCGAGCCGCCGCGCTTCGACCGCGGCGACTCGATCATCATGATGCTCTTCTTCGGGGTCTTCATCTACTACACGGTCGGGGAGCTGCTCCGCCAACGCACCGAACACCCGACCCTGGAAGAGCTCGTGGCCAGCGAGCTTCCGGGCGTTGGTCCCAAGGTCACCGCCGCGCGCGACGTGCTCGTCACCCTCGCCGGCTTCGGCGCCCTGCTCTCGGGTGCGAACCTCACGGTCGACGCGGCCGTCGAGCTCGCGCGGATCTACGGCGTACCGGAGGTGGTGATCGGAATCAGCGTGGTCGCCATCGGAACCAGCCTGCCCGAGCTCGCCACGGGCATCATGGCCACGCTCCGGGGCCACATGGAGATCGCGATCGGGAACGTGATCGGGTCGAACATCTTCAACCTGCTCTTCGTGCTCGCGGCCACGGTCTTCGTCCGCCCGCTCGAGATTCCCAAGTGGGGGATGCTCGATCTCTTCGTCTCGGCCATGCTCTCGCTCGCCCTGCTGGTGGTGTCGATGTCCGCCGGCCGGCGGATCCTGCGCGCCGAATCCGCCCTGCTGGTCGTGATCTACCTCAGCTACGCGACCTGGCGGGCCGGCTGGGC
The DNA here is from genome assembly GCA_028284295.1 of Myxococcota bacterium. Taxonomy (GTDB): domain Bacteria; phylum Myxococcota_A; class UBA9160; order UBA9160; family UBA4427; genus JAJDAN01. The sequence continues at coordinate 15,705 of JANQSB010000528.1, forward strand.
GAACTGAGTGCCGGTGCCGCCGCGAACGGGGCGCTGCCTGTGTGAGGCCGTTCGCTACGAGCTGGGCGAAGAGCCCGGTCCGGTGGTGAACTGCCACTGCCAGTTCTGCCGCCGGGCGCACGGGGCCGCGTTCGCCACGGTCGCCATGGTGCCGACCGCCTCCTTCCGGCTGACCCACGGAGCGGACGCGCTGCACGAGCGCGTGACCGAAGGTGTCGGCTGCCGCGCCTTCTGCATTCGCTGTGGGACCCGGATCTACAATCGCCCCGAGTCCGCTGGCGGAATCACGATGCTGGTGGTGGCCAGCCTCGACGACCCGAGCGGGCTCGCGCCGGTCATGCACGTCAACGTCGAGTCGAAGGCGCCCTGGTACGAGATCCGCGACGAGCTGCCCCGCTTCCCCGGACTGCCGCCCGGAAGCGAAGCGGCCCTCGACCGGGGTCGCGACGTCTAGAGCTTCGATTGCAGCCAGTCGAGGGTGCGACGGTCCGCGCCCTCCTCGAGCGGCATGATGGCGGCGTTGAAGTCGGTCACGCCGACCTCGCGCAGCCGCTCGAGCTGATCGTCCAACGCACTCTCGTCGCCCACCATGGCGATGTCCTCGGGGCCCTGGACCCCTTCGCGGTCGAGCATGGCGCGATAGGAAGGCAGGGTGCCGTACATCTCGATGGCCTTGGCGATCCGATCGCGCACGGTGTCGCGATCGTCGGTCACCACGATCGGGAAGCCCGCGACGATCCGCGGTGCGGGACGATCGGCGTCCCGCGCGGCCGCACCCAGACGCGGCGCGATGTGGCTCTCGATCGTCTTCGGGCCGGTCATCCAGAGGATGCTGCCGTCGCTCAGGGCCCCGGCGACCTCGAGCATCCGCTCGCCGAGCGCAGCGACCAACACCGGCACGGGGTCGGCGTCGGGGACCTGGAGCCCTCCGGCGACCCGGAAGAGGCTGCCCTGGAATCCCGCCGGCTCCCCCCGCAGGAGCGGGTTCAGCACCGACAGGTACTCGCGCATGTGCAGCGCGGGCTTCTCGTAGGAGAGGCCCATCATGGACTCGATCACGACCTTGTGGGACAGCCCGATTCCCAGGCGGAAACGCCCCTTCGAGGCCGCCTGGGTGGTCAACGCGAGCTGGGCCATGGCCATCGGGTGCCGCGGATAGGTGGGCACCACCGCCGTACCGAGCTCGATGCGCTCGGTCTCCCGGCCCACGAGGCCCATCGCCGAGATCGCGTCGAGGCCGAAGATGTTCGCCATCCAGATGCTCGCGAAGCCGCGCGCCTCGAGCTCGCGACAGTGCGCGATCAATCCGTCGACGCTGCCTTCGGGACCGCTCGAGGCACCGCACATGACACCGATTCTCACAGCAATTCCTCCGCGACGAGCTCGAGCGCCTCGGGCTGCGGGCTACCGATGTTCATGGTGTCCACCCAGCGCTTGCGCCCCGCCTCCTTCCAGGCCTGCAAGCGCTCGCGGATCCGGTCCCTGGGGCCCACCAGATGGCAGGCATCGACCAGCTCGTCCGGTACCGCGGCCGCGGCCTCCATCTTCTTGCCGTCGAGGAAGAGGTCCTGGATCTTGGCCGCGGCCTCCTCGTAGCCGAGCCGCTTCGCGAGGTCGTTGTAGAAGTTCCTGTCCCGAGCGCCCATGCCCCCGATATAGAGCGACATGTGCCCCTTCACCGGCATGCGCGCCTTCTCGATGTCGTCGGACAGGATCACGGTGACGCCCGGCACGACCGCGAAGTCGTCGAGCCCCTTGCCGCCTCCCGCCTTGTCGAAGCCCTCCTGCAGGAAGGGCAGGTAGGCGGTGTCGAAGTTCTCGGGGTCCATCATCATCGGGAAGACCCCGTCGGCCACCTCCGCGGCGCAGCGCAGACCGTTCGGGCTGATCGATGCCGTGTAGATCGGGATCTCCGGGTTGCCGTGCAGGATGCTCTTGAGCGGCTTGCCGAGGCCGGTCGTCCCGGGGCCCGACACCGGAATCGTGTAGTGCTCCCCCTTGAATTCGAGCGGCGCCTCGCGGGCCCAGATCTGGCGGATGATCTGGATGTACTCCCGGGTGCGGGTCAGCGGCTTGCCGTAGGGCACGCCGTACCAGCCCTCCACGACCTGGGGGCCGGACGGTCCGAGCCCCAGGATGAAGCGTCCGCCCGACAGCTGGTCCAGGGTCATGGCCGTCATCGCAGCCATGGCCGGCTGACGCGCGGGCATCTGCATGATGGAGGTACCCGCCTTGATCCTGGTGGTGTTGGCCAGCACCCAGGTGGCGGTGGTGACGGCGTCGTTGCCGTACGCCTCGGCCGTCCAGGCCGAGGCGAAGCCGAGCTCTTCGGCGCGTCGAATCAGGTCGAGATCGATCTTGGCCGTGGGGCCGAATCCAACGGCACCGATGCCGAGCTTCATGGTCTTCTCCTCGAGTTCCGCTCTATCGGGTCCCGGGCGGCTGGCCGCGCGGACCGGAGCGCTGCGTCGTTGCAGCCGGGCCAGAGTCGATCGCCCCGGGGCCCGTGTCAATGCCCCGCGAAGCCGACTCCCGAGGCACGAGAGGGAAGCAGCGCCCCCGAGCACCGGAGGGGCCCGGGCCGCGCCCGTCCCGCTAGCCTCGCACCGTGGAGAGCATCCGGTGCTTCGTGGCACTGCCGCTGCCCGAGTCCGTCCGGAGCCGGGTCGGGGCACTCCAGGAGGAGCTGCGCGCCAGCCCCTGGACGCAACGCGTGCGCTGGGTCCCGCCGGAGAACTTCCACGTGACGCTCCAGTTCCTGGGGCGGGTCCCGCCCAGCCGGCACTCCGGGATCGCCGCCGCGTTGGAGAAGCTCGCCGCTGCCCGAGCGAGCTTCGACTGGGTGGTCGGCGGCGTCACGGCCCTGCCCTCGCCGTCCCGCGCACGGGTGATCGTCGCCCGGGTCGAGGGCGACGACTCCGTCGGCGACCTGGCCGCCGGCGTGGCCCGGGCCCTCGCGCCGCTCGGCTTCCAGCGCGAGGCACGCCGCTTCCGTCCCCACCTCACACTGGGCCGGGTGCGCAAGCCACCGCTTCGCGGGGAGCGAATCGAGCGGCCCGGAGAAGCGATCGTCTGCCCCGCCGACGAGATCGTCCTCTTCGCCAGCGAGCTCGCTCCGAGCGGCGCGCGCTATCGGCGCATCGGGAGCTGGCCGCTCAGAAGTCGAGGGTGAGGCCGACCAGCATGTAGAAGTCGTCCCGCTTCGGCTCGTCGCGGTTCTGGTCCACGTTGACGGGGCTCTCGATCCGGTCCCAGATGAAGGTGACGTCGAGATCGATGGGCCCCCACGCGTCGAAGGAGAAGGTCGATTCGGCGTGGTGATTGGTCTTGCCGAGGTCGGTGGCCACCAGCTGGAGCCGGTAGAGATTGTCCCACTCCGTGCCGCCCGGGAGGTCGAGGTCGATCCTCGTATGGTGCAGGATCGCGAAGTCGTGACTCGTCCGCGACTCCCGGACGTCGCTGTCGAGAGCCGTGAATTGATACGCCGCTCCGACGGACGCGGTCACCTCGAGCCAGCTGTTGCGAACGAACTCGTAGCCCAGGGTGGTACCCGGGCTGATCCGGGCATCGATCTTCTGGATCTCGTCGGCGAAATACTCGAAGGCGGGGATCGTCCAGTAGACGCGTTCGGTAAGGAAGTAGTCGAAATCCGAGTTGACGCGGTGGTTGCTCGCCGTCTTGCTGTTGTCGACCTCGGAGAAGACTCCTCGGTACTGATTGATGAAGCGGCTGACCGGCGTATCGCGACGCAGCCGGGCCAGACCCGAGAGGTCGACCTGATCGGTGTTGCCGCGTCGCGCGGACATGCTGGCATTGAGCGTGAAGGACCACCAGTCGAGCTCGCTCCCGCTGCCCTGCGCGATGCTGTCCACGTCGGATCGGTCGAACTCGAGGATCTCCTCCGCAGTCCGGATCCGGAGCACCCGACCGCGCAGCTCGGCGGTACCGAAGACGACCCGCCCCGACACCCGGAACGAGTGTGGTGTCGGCAGGTAGAAGGCCGTGACCTTCTTCCAGTTGAGATTCAGCTTGTCGAACTCGTCGCTGTCGAAGTAGACGCGCTGGTCGCGCAGCCTCTCGAAGTTCCCCTTGAGCCACTCGCCCGATCGCATCTGGATCCAGTCGAAGGCCTTCGCATCCGGCAGCGGCGGCGCCCACAGTCCGGGCACCGGCTCGGCAGCGCCCTTCGGGCCCGCGTCCTCGGCGGCCGCGGGCTCCGCCTCCTCCGGGTCGTCCTCTCCGGCCGCGGAATCCGCCTCGCCGAGCTCCGCCCCGTCCGGAGCCCCTTCTTCCTCGGAGCCGGCTTCTGGATAGGGCTCCGGGAAGGGCAGAGGCTGGCCACTCGGGTCTTCCCCGGTCTGCGCGAGGGCCCACGGCGCCGGCAGGGCACACGCCAGCAGCGCGAACAGCGCCACCACCCGCACCGGGTACGAGAAGCTCCTCCGAGCCGAGCGAATCACCCACCCCTCCGGTTCTCGATTCTACTGGACGGGAGCGGGGCCGGCCGGCCGCAACCGCGGGTCCGAACGACTCGGCTAGATTTCAGAGTCCGCACTGGCCGCGAGGAGTCCGCCTTGATCGACCTGCACTACTGGCCCACGCCGAACGGAAAGAAGGTCACCATCCTGCTCGAGGAGGCGGCGATCCCGTACCGCATCGTCCCGTGCAGCATCGGCCAGGGCGATCAGTTCAAGGACGAGTTCCTCGCGATCTCCCCGAACAACCGGATGCCCGCCATGGTCGATCCGGAGCCGGTGGACGGCGGAGAGCCTGTCGCCCTCTTCGAGTCGGGCGCGATCATGATCTACCTCGCCGAGAAGGCCGATCGCTTCTACCCCCGGGATCTCCGCCCTCGCCACGAGGTGAACCAGTGGCTCATCTGGCAGATGGCCAACCAGGGACCGAAGACCGGTGAATGCGGCCACTTCCGTCGGCTCGGCGAATCCCAGGGCGACCAGTCTTACGCCGTCCGCCGCTTCAGCGACGAGGTCAACCGGCTCTTCGGCGTGATGAACAACCGGCTCTACGACCGACGCTACCTCGCGGGCGACGAGTACACGATCGCAGACATGATCTCCTACCCCTGGACCGTCCGGTACGAAGCGTACGGTCAGGACCTGGACGAGTTCCCCTACTTCAAGCGCTGGTTCGAGGAGCTCTCCGCCCGTCCGGGGGTGCAGCGAGGCATGGAAGTCGGCTCCGATCTGAGCGTGGACACCTCGAAGTTGGACGAAGCGGAGATCGCCCGCCTGCGCGCCCTCCTCTACAACCAGCGCGCGCGTCCCGCGCCGGAAGGCGGCCTCCTCTAGCAACGGTCCACCGACCGTCTGGAGGCGATGCGGGCATGCTAGTCTCCGGAACGAGCCGAGGAGGAGCCCATGTCCGACCAAGTCCTGGCGGCGTTGGGGCTCTGCGCCAACCTCCTCGGGCTGGCCATGCTGCGCTATGCGGGGACCTCGCCTGCCGCCTGGTTCACCCTGGCGTGGGCACTCGCGGCGACCTGGACCACCATCTTCTTCAGCAGCTCGCCCGACTACCCGATGCTGGCGTCCGTCGCGCAGACGACAGCGACGCTGTCGATCGCACTGCACTGCGGTGGGGTGCTGATCCTGGTCGAGCGGGCGCCGGGGCGCTGGTTCCTGCCTGCCATGTTCTCGCTCGGCCTGGCGAGATCGCTCCTCGTCTGGCAGGGCCCCTTCGAGCTCGGGGCCGTCTGGCTGGGCCAGCCCGTCACCGCGTTGGCGGCGGCCGTCGGCTTCCTCGCCTGGCGGGACCCGCCGCGCCCGGGACCGACCCTCGCCTACCGCCTGCTGGCGACGACGGTCGCAGCCTTCGTCGTGATCAACCTCGTGACCGACTACTCCCTGACCCGCGACGGCTCGCTCTCGGCGACGCTGGTCGCCTCCTGGATCCTGCTCGTGCCCGCCCTGCTGGGAACCCAGGTCTATGCCCTGGCCGAGTACCGGAGTCTGGACCTCCGCCGCCGGGCCGAGTCCCTGGAGCAGAAGATCGCCGAACGGACCCGGGAGATCTCCCGCATCAACGAGTCCCTGGCGCACAGCGAGGAGCGCTATCGGACCGTCTCCGAGCTCAGCTCCGACTTCAGCTTCGCACTCCGTATGGACCGCGACGGTCACGTCGAACGCGAGTGGGTGACCGAGGCCTTCGAACGCATCACCGGCTACCCGCCCGAAACCCTCGACGGAAGCGGTTGGGCCATCCTGCTGCACGGCGACCAGCGCAGCATCACGGCGGACGACGTCCGCTTCGTGCACTCGCTTCCCGCTCAGGGCCGGATCGAGTACCCCGTCGTCCGACCCGACGGCGAGACGCGCTGGCTGGAGGTGGTCTTCCGGAGCGAGACGGGCGCGGACGGGACCCTCCGCGCGGTCGGCGCCGCGCGCGACGTCACGGATGCGCGCGCAGCGGAGGAGGCGCGGCGGGACCTCGAGCGTCAGGTCGAAAGAGCTCAGCGCAGCGAGAGCCTGGGCGTCGTCACCGGCGGCATCGCCCACGACTTCAACAACCTGCTCGCCGTCATCCTCGGCAACGCGCGGCTCGCCCGCGACGAGCTCCCGCCCGAGTCTCCCGCCTCCGACAAGCTCTCCCGATTGCAGGACGCCGCCGAGGCCGCTGCACATCTGACCCAGCAGATGCTCGCCTCCTCGGGCAGCGCTCCCCTCTCGCTCGCGGCGCTCGAGCTGCAGGGCTTCATCGAGGAGACCCACGACGCGCTGCGAGCCCGGGTCGGGCCCCACTGCAAGCTCGAGCTGCAGCTCGGCGAAGCCGTCGAGATCCGCGCCGACGCGACCCGCCTTCGGCAGGTCCTGGTGGACCTGGTGACGAACGCCCACGAAGCCCTCGAAGGCCGGGCCGGGCAGATCACGGTACGCAGTGGCCACGGGCCGGTGGACCGCGCCGGACTCGCTCGGGCTCACGGCGCCGAGAGCGCCCAGCCCGGCGACTACGCCTGGCTCGAGGTCATCGACAACGGCACCGGCATCGACGCCGAGACGCGAGCGCGGATCTTCGACCCCTTCTTCTCGACGCGCTTCTCCGGTCGGGGCCTCGGTCTCGCCTCGGTCCTCGGCACCCTGCGCGCGCACGGGGGCGGAGTGGACATCCAGAGCGAGCCGGGCCGGGGCACGCGGGTCCGGATCCTGCTTCCCGTCCCGGACGGCAGCGCGACGCAGAGCGCCGCCGCCCCCGCGGCCCAGCGCGTGCTGGTGGTCGACGACGACGAGGCCGTGCTCGAGCTCGCGAGCGAGTTCCTGCGCCGCGCGGGCTTCGAGTCCCATCGCGCGTCGGGGGGTGCCGTGGCGATCGACGTCTTCGCGCGCAAGTGCGACGAGATCGACGTGGTGGTCCTCGATCTCACGATGCCGGGGATGGACGGGCGAGAGGTCTTCGAGCAGCTCCGCCGCATCCGACCGGACCTGCCCGTCGTTCTGGCCACCGGCTACAGCCGGGGAACCATCGAGGAGCGCTTCCCGGACGAGAAGCAGGTCAGCGTACTTCGCAAGCCCTACGAGCCGGAGCAGCTGATCGACGCCATCCGAGCCGCGCACGGCGAGGCCGTCTAGCGGGGACGACCCGGTCGCACGGTCTTCGGCCGACTCGCATCGTGGTAGACTCGCCCGCTCCTGCGCCACCGCGGCACGGCCGCGTGATCCAACCCGGAGGAATCGTTCTCATGGCCCTCGAGCCCCTTGCCCCCGAAACCCGCAACTACATCGACGGTCGGCTCGTCGAGGCCAGCAACGGGAATCGCTTCGAGAACGTCGACCCGACGACCGAGGAGGTGATCGGGACCTGCGCGGACGGCACCAAGGACGACATGCTGACCGCGGTGGCTGCGGCCCGACGCGCCTTCGACGAGAGCGAGTGGGCGGAGAATCACGAGTTCCGGGCTCGCTGCATCCGGCAGCTCTACGAAGGAATGCTCGAGGAGAAGGAGCAGCTGCGATCGATCGTGGTCCACGAGTGCGGCGCTTGTGTCTCGCTCACCGGCTACATGCACATCGACGACCCGATCGAGATGATGCGCTACTGGGCCGACAAGGCGGAGAGCTACCCCTACGAGACGCGCATGAGCGACATCCCCTTCCTGGGCGCGCAGCAGGGTCGGATCCTCCGCCGGGAGGCGACGGGGGTCGTCGGCGCGATCACGCCCTGGAACGTCCCCGTCTACCTCAACATCGCCAAGATCGGACCGGCTCTCGCATCCGGCTGCACCCTGGTCCTCAAGCCGGCCCCCGACACGCCGTGGTCGGCGACCCACCTGGGCCGCATCGCCGCCGAGAAGACGGAGCTGCCGCCCGGCGTACTCAACATCGTCGCTTCCTCGGACCACCTCACCGGAGAGATCCTGTCGACGGACCCGCGCATCGACGTCGTGACCTTCACCGGGTCGACGGCCACGGGGCGCCGCATCATGGAGTGCGGAGCCGCCACCGTGAAGAAGATCTTCCTCGAGCTCGGCGGGAAGAGCGCGAACATCATCCTCGACGACGCGGATCTCGGCGCTGCGCTCGGCATGGGCGCCATGTGCTGCGTCCACGGAGGTCAGGGCTGTGCCATCGCCACCCGCCTGCTGCTTCCCCGCTCGCGCTACGAGGAAGGCGTCGCCCTGCTCGAGACCGCCTTCCGGAATTGGCAGTACGGCGATCCGACGAACCCCGCGCATCTGCAGGGTCCGCAGATCAGCAAGCTCCAGCAGGAGCGCGTCCTCTCGTACATCGAACGGGGCGTCGAGGAAGGTGCTCGCCTGGTGGTGGGCGGCGGGGTCCCGAAGCATCTGGACAAGGGATTCTTCGTCGAGCCCACGCTCTTCGTGGACGTCGACCCGGATTCGACCATCGCGCAGGAGGAGATCTTCGGGCCGGTCCTCAGCGTGATCCCCTTCGAAGACGACGACGATGCCGTCCGGATCGCCAACAACTCGATCTACGGCCTGTCGGGTTCGGTCACCAGCGCCTCGGACGAGCGGGCCCTCGCCGTCGCGCGCCGGGTGCGGGCCGGCACCTTCTCGGTCAACGGCGCCATGTGGTTCCATCCCGACACGCCCTTCGGCGGCTATCGCCAGAGCGGTCTCGGGCGCGAGAACGGAGAGATGGGCTTCGAGGAGTACCTGGAGACGAAGGTCATCGCGGTCCCGGCACAGGGCTGACGCTCGGCACCTGGTCAGTCCAGGGCTTCCTCGACGGGAGGCTCCCGCGTCACGCGGTAGCGGCTTCGGAGCTCGCGGTGGAAGGCCGCCAGCTGCTCCTCCCGGTGCACGCTCTTCCATTCGGCGAGCAGGCGTTCGCGCAGCTCCGCGAAGGGCGGATCGCGGGGCGGCTCACGACGCGAGACTCGCACCAGGTGCAGCCCGTAGCTCGACGCGACGGGACCCTGCCAGGCACCGGGCTCCAGGTCCTCCACGGCAGTCGCGAACCCGTCACCGAAGAGCTGTGCCACCCGCTCGGTACTCGTCCGCTCGTGGCGGCGGGGAAGCAGCAGACGATCGCCGGCCGCCTCGTCCTCGCCGCTCGTCCGCAGGCGGGCGAGCAGTGCCCGCGCATCGGCCTCGACGCGTTCTCCTCGCTCGTCCCGGCTGAGGTAGACCTGCTCGAAGCTCACCAGCGCCGGCTCGCGAAAGCGGGCTCGATTCCGCTCGAGGAAGTCCACGAGCCGGGCGTCGTCGGGCTCCTCGGAGGAAGCGTCCGCGGCCAGGAACTCCATCTTCTGGGCCAGCCGTCGACGAACGATGGTGTCGTCCCGGTCCAGACCCAGGGCGAGCGCCTCCCGGTAGAGCACCTCCTCACGCAGCCAGGAGTCGACCAGCGCCTCGAGCTCCTCCGGGGTGGGCGGCCGGTTCCACTGCGCCTGCCAGGTCGTCGCCAGCTGCCGTAGCCGCGCGCGGCTCACCACGATCTCGTCCGCGGGAGCGGCGCTTCCGAACACCTCGTAGACCGCGAAGGCGGCCGCGCCGAGCACCAGGAAGTGGACGAGCGGATCGCGAGTCCATCGCTTCATCGACGCGTCAGGCTACCGCGCAGTCCGCCGCGCCTCCATCGACCCGCAGGTTCGCGCCGTTGATGGCGCCCGCCGGCTCGCCCGCGACGAATGCGACGAGGCTGGCGACCTCGCGCACCTCGGCCATGCGACCGATCGGACTGTCCCGAAGCGCCGCCGCCCAGCCGTCCTCCCGACCCTCGGCACGCGCGCGCTCCACCTGGGCGACGACCTCGGCGGTCGCGATCAGCCCGGGGCTCACGAGGTTGACGGTGATGCCACTGCCGGCGAGCTCCTTCGCGAGGCTCACGCACAGCGTCGGAAGCGCACCCTTCGAGGCGTAGTAGTGGGGCATCCGCGCGTTCGGCCGCACGGATCCGATCGTTCCCAGCCAGATGATCCGTCCCCATCCGTGCTCGCGCATCGCCGGGGCGAAGGCGCGCACCATCCGAACCCCGGAGAGCACGTTCTTGTGGTAGATCTCGATCCACTCGTCGGTCGTGTCGTCCTGCCAGCGTCCCCGCTCGGCCACTCCGTAGTTGTTCACGAGCACGTCGACTCGCTCGTACTCCCGCAGGACCCGATCCGCGAGTGCCCGGGCGCCGTCGTCCCGCAGGATGTCTCCCACGACGGGGTGGGCATCGGCCCCGCCGGCGCGGATTCGAGCGACGACCTCGTCGGGCTGCCCCTCCTCGAAGCCGTGCACCAGAACCGTCGCGCCTTCCGACGCCAGCTGCTCCGCGATTCCGGCACCCGTCCCGCGATGGCTTCCGGTCACGAGTGCGACCCTTCCTTCCAGTCCGAGATCCACGCGCTCTCCTCTCTCCTTGATCAGCCCGGCTCCTTGATCGGCCCGGCTCCTCGATCGGCCCGACTCCCTGATTCGCTCGGGGCCCGCTCCAGGCCCTCTCGAAGCTCGCTCCCGGACCGCCCGGAGCCAACGCGCGCGCAGCCGAAGCGTGCGCAGGGAAAGAGGGTATCCGAAGCGTCGCCGGCTCGACTTGACCGCGGGCGTCCGAGTCGGGACGCTTGCGACCCATCCGCACTCCGGAGGTCCTCCCGATGACCACGACCCCGCTCGAGGGGTTCGACCACGAGCCCTTCGGCCACGACGGAATCGAGCGCGTGGTCTATCGCCGCGGGGAAGGTCCCGGCGTCGTGGTGATGCACGAGATCCCCGGCATCACGCCCGAAGTCGCCCGCTTCGCGCGCATCGTGGCCGACGAGGGCTTTCGCGTCTACCTCCCGCACCTCTTCGGAACGCCGAACCGGCCCCTGTCCAACGGCTACCTGCTGGGTCAGATGGCGCGCGCCTGCGTGAGTCGGGAGTTCTCGGTGCTGGCGCAACGGGCCTCGAGCCCCATCACCGACTGGCTCCGCGCGCTCTGCCGTCATGCGCACGCGGCCTGTGGCGGCCCCGGAGTCGGGGCGATCGGAATGTGCCTGACGGGGAACTTCGCCCTGGCCCTGATGGTCGACGAGTCCGTGATGGCTCCGGTCCTGTCCCAACCGTCGCTGCCCTTCCCGGTGACGGCCAGCCACCGGCGAGCCCTCCACTTGAGCGACGACGACCTCGCTCGGGTGCGGACCCGGGTCGCCGGCGGCTGCCCGGTGCTGGGGCTCCGCTTCACGGGAGATCCCCTGGTGCCCGCGGAGCGCTTCGAGCGATTGCGGGAAGAGCTGGGCGAGGGCTTCGACGCCGTGGAGATCGACTCCGGACCCGGCAACCCCCACGGGCTCACCCGGGCGGCGCACTCGGTCGTGACGACCGAGCTGGTCGACGAGGCCGGTCACCCGACGCGCGAGGCACTCGACCGGGTGCTGGGCCTCTTCCGCGCACGTCTCAAGGATGCGCCCGCCGAGGGGAACACCCACGCCTCCTGATCCGGCGGCCCCGTCGGGCCCGAGCTCCCGCACGACGCGCTGGCCGCGTTCGGGGTCGGGGCCCGCGATCGCCCGCCTCTTCCATGGGCTTCTCGGGGCCTGCGGCCTGCTGGCCTGGCTCTCGCTGGGCGTGCAGGTGCGACTGCTGATCGGGTCCGACGGCCTGCTGCCCGTCGCGCCGCTCGTCGACTCCCTGGCCGAGGTGGAGGGAGCCTTCTTTCGGGGCTTTCCGTCCTTCCTGCTCCTCGATGCGAGCAACGCGACGCTGCTGGCAGGCGTCGGACTCGGAGCCGGTCTCTCGACGCTCGCCCTCCTGGGAGTCTGGCCGAGACCGTGCTTCGCGCTCTCGGCCGTTCTCTACCTCGGCTACGTGGTCGCAGCACGCGACTTCCTGTCCTTCCAGTGGGACAACCTCCTGATCGAGTGCATGGTGCTCGCGGCCTTCCTGCCGCGGGACGCTCCCTCCAACACCGCGCACTGGGTGATGCGAGGCCTGCTCTTCAAGCTGTACTTCGAGTCGGGCCTGGCGAAGGCACAGTCGCATCTCGGCGACTGGTTCGACGGCAGCGCCATGTCCTTCTACTACGAGACCGCTCCGCTTCCCGCATGGCCGGGCTGGTGGGCCCACCAGCTCCCCGAGGCCTGGCATGCCCTCGAGAGCTACGGGGCGCTCGGCCTCGAGACGCTGGGTGCCTGGCTGATCCTGGGGCCCCGCCCCGCGCGCCTGGCCGCGCTGGTGGGCTTCACGGGCTTCCAGCTGATCAACCTGGCGACCGCGAACTACGGCTTCTTCGTCTACCTGGCCCTGGCACTGCACGTCTTCCTGCTCGACGACGACGACCTCGTGCGGCTCCGCGCCTGGCTCCGGGAGCGCGGGGTGCCCCGCCTGCCCCGGCCTTCCTTCCGCCCGTGGCTCCCGCGAGCTCCCGCGGCGACCCCCCGGTGGCAGGGACGCCTGCGGGTGTCGGGAGCCCTCCTCGCGATCGCCTGGGCGGCCGCCTCGTTCAACACGGCCATCGCCCACTTCGGGGCGCCGTCGAAGACGGTCGACGCCGCGATCGCGCGACTCCAGCCCTACCGCGTCTACCGCGTGGCCAACGCCTACCACCTGTTCGGACACATCACCCGGGAGCGCGTCGAGCCCGAGATCCAGATCCGAAGCGGGAGCCAGTGGCGCTCCCATGACCTGCACCACAAGCCCGGTCGACCCGAGCGCGCGCCCGGATTCGTGGCTCCCCACCAGCCCCGGGTCGACTTCCGACTCTGGTTCTACGGTCTCTCCTACGCACGAGGCGCACCGCGCTACGTCCAGTCCCTGCTCGAACGCCTCTGCAACCAACCCGCCTCCATGCAGCCGCTCTTCGTGGACCCGCTTCCGAACGACGCGGAGGCGGTGCGCATCGAATACTGGCGTTACCACTTCACGACCCGAAGCGAACGGCAGGCGAGCGGCCGCTGGTGGCGGCGCGAATCCGTCGAGCGGACGCCCGACATCCCCTGCCGAGAGCTCGTGAGGCGGGACGCCGGCTGAGCCACCCGGGACCCGTGCGGTGCGACCTTCGCTACGGTCGCGCGCGTGCCGTATCTCGACCTCGCGAAGCTGCGGACGCTCGATCCCACGAGCTACCAGTCGCAGGACCCCTACCCCCACGTCCGTGCCCGGGGTCTGCTTTACGAGGACGCGTATCGCAGGCTCGTCGCGAATCCTCCCCCCCTCGAGCTCTTCGAGCAGAGCACGGGCAAGAAGCGCGCGCACGGCCAGACGCCCCACGACCGCCTGGCGCTCGAGTACCGCGAGGAGCTGCCCCTTCCCGCACCCTGGGCGGAGTTCGTGGACGAGCTTCGGGCGGGGCCCTACGCAGAGGCCATGTGCCGCCTGATCGGCGTGCGCGCACTCGCGCTGCGCTTCCACTGGCACTGGGCCACCCGCGGCAACTCGGTATCGCCGCACTGTGATGCGATCCACAAGTACGGCTCCCACGTCTTCTACCTGAACACCGAAGAGGACTGGAAGCCCGAGTGGGGCGGCGAGACCCTGGTGCTCGACGACGGCGGTCGCTTCCGCCGCAACTCGGCACCGGCCTTCGAGGACTTCGATCGGGTCATCCCCGCCGACGCCGGGCCCAACCAGAGCCTCGTCTTCACCCGGCGGGGCGACTCCTGGCACGGCGTGCGGGAGATTCGCTGCCCGGAAGGCTACTGGCGCAAGGTCTTCATCGTGGTGCTCGAGAAGGCCGGCTGGCGCGGACGCCTGGCGCGCCTGGTCTGAGCCGTCGCTTCAGCGGGCGCCGAGCGAATCGAGCAGCGGCGACGGGCGTCCGACCGAAGTCACCCACAGCTGGTGGATCGCCCGCGTGGCGCCGACGTGCAGCAGCCGCCGCGAAGCGGGCGAATCCGGATAGAGCTCTGCGTTCACGTCGAGCAGGATCACGTAGTCGAACTCGAGGCCCTTGGCCTGGGCGACCTCGGTGACCTCGATTCCCGCCGTGAAGGTGAAGTCCTGGTCGGCGACGAGCCGGAGGCGGGGAAGATCGCTCTGCGCCAGGCCTTCGTAGTAGGCGTCGCGCACCGCCGGGGAAGGCGCCAGCAATGCGACCGAGGCGAGACGTTCGTGATCGGCGAGATCGCGCAGCACGTCGGCCAGGAAGGCCACGCAGGCACCCGAATCGGTGAACGCGAAGTGCTCCACCGGCGGACCCTTCCGGGTCGTCAGCGGAGCCTCGTCCTCCTCCCGCAGGTCACCGAGCAGCTCCTGGGCGAAATCGACGATCTCGCTCGACGAGCGGTAGCTGATCTTCAGTGTCTCCACCTCGGTGCCCTGCACGCCGAGGTGGTCGAAGAACTCCTGCCACGAGGTGAATCCGCTGTGGTGCATGACGTGTTGCTGGGTGTCCCCGGCCATGGTGACCCCACTCCCCTGCTGCATGCACCCCAGCAATACCTGGACCTCGAGCGGTGAGAAGTCCTGGACCTCGTCGATCGCCACGTGCCCGAGGCGCAGGGGCGCCTTGCCGCGACCCTGGAGGGGACCGACCCGGAGCTGCCAGGCCCGCAGCAGCAGCGCGTCGTCCTCTGCGTCCAGCTCGAAGGGGACGTGCTCGTCGCCCGCCATGCCGGCGAAGGTCTCGTCGACGCGACGGCGGTTGTAGTCGACGAAGCGGTCGAGCTCGGTCCCCGAGAACGCACCGGGCGCCATCCGCTGGCACACCCCCTCGAGCAGGGCACGCTGGGTCAGGACACTGGCCCAGTCGTCCACCGCCTGGTCGACCGTCGCGCCCCCGTCGACGCGCGCCACCTGCTCTTCGAGCGCCACGCCCAGGAAGGGGTGCAGCTTCATGCGCACGATCAGCCCGGGCGTGTCCTCCCGCTGCTGGGTCGGCAGCCTCGGGAAGTGGCGGCGCCGCAGCTCGGCCGCCCACTCGCGATAGGTGAGGATGCGAACCTTCTCGAGCCCCAGGGACGGCAGGACGTGGGCCACGTAATTCCGGAGTGCCGCCGAGAACACGATCACGAGGGTCCGGTCGCTGTCGATCGAGGCGTCGTCGTAGGCGAGGTAGGCGATGCGATGGAGCGCCACCGTGGTCTTGCCCGAGCCCGCGGTGCCCCGCACCACCAGCACGCCTTCGGAGGGCCGTGTGATGAGATCGAACTGCTCGGGATCGATCAGTCCGGTGATCTCGGGCAGACGCTTGTCGGCGCGATAGGGGAGACCGTGGTGGTCGCTGCCCATGCGCCGGGCTTCGCCCTCTCCGCCCGCCCAGGCCCGGACGGCGACGGCCTCTCCACCCGAGAGTCGCGCCGGTGCGTGAAGCTCGCGCCGCCATCCACCCGGTGCATCGGCGTCCGCCTGGAAGTCGCCCTCGGGTGCCTGGATCCGATCGAGACGACCGTCCTGGATGCGCAGCATGCGGCGCACCACCACCTCGCCGATACGCTCCCGCCCCGCGATCTCCTCGTCGAACTCCTCTCCCTGCTTGTAGCTGTAGAAGATCCGACTGATGGGCGCGTCCCTCCAGTCGACGATGCGAACGCCGCGCTCGATGCAGGTGGCCTTGCCCAGGCACAGGTCCCGCTCCTGTCCCTTCTCCCGCAGGCGCAGGTGGGCAAAGTAGGGAGAACGCGGATCGACCTTGGCGGCCGCGCCGGCGTTTCGAAGCTGACGCAGGATCGAGCTCTGGTTGTGCCACTGCTCGGTGAGCGCGGAGAGGTCCTTGTGCTCGTCGCCGGAGAGCATGGCGCTGCGGATCCGTTCGAGCTCCCGGACGATCGGCTCCTCGGACGCCGTCCGGGGCTGGGGCAGCTGCACGAGCTGCGCGGACACGCGCGCCAGCAACGCCAGCTCGTCGGCGACGACCGGATCCATGACCTCGCCTTCACCCGACAGCCGGTCGTCGATCGCCCCGTCTCCCCCACCCGCGAAATCAGCGGGTTCGGGAAGGTACCACTCCCGCGCGGAGCTGGCAGTCGAGCGAACGCCGACGCGGTGAACCACCGTTCTCCGGGCATCGCCTCGGAGCGACCCTCAGCGTTCGGAGAGATCCGCCCCGGCACGTCGCTGTCGACGCCGCGGACCCGAGGAATCCGGCGGGCGCACTCGCGCCACGCGCAGCGACTCGAGCTCCTCGACGAGGAAGGGACGCGGGCCACCCGTCTCCCCGTCGATGTCCACGTAGTAGCCGAGGGGCACCCCGGCCTCCCCGTCGGGAACCGAGTACGGAGACGGCGCGACCGTGCCCCGGCAGCCCGTGTAGTCGTTGCCGCTGGCGATGATCCGGACCCGGTCGCCGATGGCCAGTTGCGCGCGAGACCGGCTCACGGGGCCGCCGCCATCGACGCGCCCATCGGCTCCTCGCCCTCCGGCTCCGGATACACGGCCCAGGGCGAGATCGGTGCGAAACGCGCGTCGATGGTGAACGGCGTCACCGGCAGCACCCACGGTAGCCAGGCGGGGTTCTCGGCCAGGGGATTGCGCGCGTCGACGAGCAGCTCGCCGCTCCGGAAGACGTTGAACTCTTCCGGCACGTCGGTGTTCGGAAAGGGAAAGAGCACGAGACCCGGTACGAGCTGCACGGCACCCACGACGACCCGCAGCACCCCCTGGCTGGCCTGGAGAAAGGTCAGACCCAGCCAGCCGGGGACCGCGTAGAGGCCCTGCAGGGCCGCATGGTCCGAAACGGACTCGAGGTTCTGCGCCGTGGCGACACCTCCCGTGACGGGCGACGCGACGATGTCGGCTGCCCCGAAGGCGATGTCCTCGAGCGCCACCCGCAGCGTGTCGGGCGACGCCGTGGCGACGCTCGGCGCGGTCAGCGCGAAGGCGCAGACCAGGGTCGCTAGCGCGCGGAGACCGCGCGAACGAAGGCGCGCAACGCGATCGCGGGGGTGGCAACGGGTCACGGGCGGGCTCCTTCCAGGGTCGGGGGGAAGGTCGGCGACGGAGACACGGGCGTCTCGCGGATCAGCCGCAGGGTAACGCAGCCGCCCGCGGGGGTCATCGTGTCGACCGGGCACGCCCCGGGACGGCCGGCTGC